>CAZQBV010000019.1:0-14173 GCA_964592125.1 uncultured Christensenella sp. | reverse complement strand
ATATAGCGGTTTGCGGACTTGCTTGGGAAACTACAGCAACTTTGTGGAAGTGAAGTAGAGACTGCCGGATGAGGTGGCACTATTTGCACCCGCCTTGCCCGGTATATGCATGTCCCGAATGTCAGATTTCAATGGCATAACGAGGGGAGGACAGAGCAATTGAAACAAGAGAAAACACAGAAAAAACCAAAGTTGAAACAGAGTAGAAGTTTTTATTCGCAAAATGATGCATACCAGATGTTATTGCCTGCATTTATTGTGCTATTGGTATTTATGGCTTACCCGCTTATCAACAGCATTATAATGGCGTTTCAGCACTATAAGCTTACCAGCCCCAAAACAATAGGCACATTTGCAGGTGCGGAAAACTTTCAAAGCATACTAACAGACCCCAACATGGGGCAGATGGTGGGCAATACCATAGTGTTTGTTGTGCTGAGTGTGGTATTGCAGTTTGTGCTGGGATTTATACTGGCATTGGCTTTGCGAAAGCCATTTCGTGGCAGAAATGTGTATCAGGCAGTGGTGTTTTTGCCATGGGCTATCTCCGCATTTATTGTGGGGCTAACCTTCCGTTGGTTGTTCAATGGAGAGTATGGCGCTATCAACGATATTTTGATGAAGCTGGGTATTATTACACAAAAGATTGCATGGTTGGGCACACCGGGGTTCTCGTTGTTCACAGTTATTGTGGGCATGGTGTGGATAGGAATTCCCTTCTTCGCCATTATGATATTGGCAGCGCTGCAATCCATTCCCGACGATGTATATGAGGCTGCGGATATAGACGGTGCCAATTCCTTTGTGAAGTTTTTCAAAATCACGGTTCCCTATATCAAACCAACAATAATTATGACGGTGTTATTGCGAACGATGTGGATATTCAACTCTGCCGACCTTATTTTTGTTATGACCAATGGAGGGCCGGCAAATTCCTCGCACACACTGGCATCCTACATGTTCAACAAGGCGTATTCCACGTTGGATTTTGGTCAGGCGGCGGCACTGGGCGTGTTGTTCTTAATCATCATGCTTATTTTCATCACAATCTTTCTGAAAGTGACAAAATACAACAAGGCGGGTGATTTTTAATGAGAAGCGCAAAAAATGTGCTGGGCACAACCGGGCGTGTTGCAATATTGGCAATCTTTCTTTTGATGGTGATACTTCCCCTTTACTGGGTGGTTATCACATCGTTTAAAACCAAAACAGATATTGTATCGCTGGACATACAGTATTTTCCCACAAATCCCACAACAGAAAACTATGAAATGCTGTGGAAGAATTCCAACTTTCCCACAGCCATGAAAAACAGCCTAATCTGTGGGCTGGCATCGGGTTTTATTGTGCTGATTATATCCATATTTGGTGGGTATGCGCTTGCGCGAAGGGAGTTTCGCGGCAAGCAAATAACGGTGTTGGCTTTTCTTGCCACGCAAATGATACCGGGGCTGCTGCTGATGATTCCACTGTATATTATTTTCGGGTGGTTAAAACTTGTAGATAATTTGATGGGGCTAATCATTTTTTATGTTATAATAAATATGCCGTTTTGCCTAATTACAATGCGAAGTTTTTTCGAACGCATTCCACTCTCTTTGGAAGAGGCGGCCATGGTAGACGGCTGTACCAAAATGTCGGCACTGTTTAAGGTGGTGCTTCCCATTATGTTTCCCGGCATTGTGGCGGTATTTGTGTTTGCATTTACCGGTGCGTGGAACGATATATTGGGCGGGGTAATGTTCATCCATTCGGAGGAACTGAAAACCATACCGGTGGCACTGCACAGCTTTGTGGGCAAATTCAATATAGAGTGGGGGCAAATGATGGCGGGTGCCACCATATCCTTAATTCCCACGGTGATATTGTTTGCGGTGGTACAAAAATACATTGTTAGCGGGCTAACAGCAGGAGCGGTTAAGGAATGAAAAAAGAACCTAATATCTCAGACATTTGTATGCATTTGGGGGAGAGTGACCCAATAAACGGCAGGCCGGTAATTCCCCCTATTTATCAAACTTCGCTTTTCACATTTGAAGATCATCAGGCCTGTTGTGCGGCGATTGATGCCACGGAAAATAAACCTTGTTTTTACACGCGTGGCGAAAACCCCACAATAGATTTGCTTTGCAAAAAAATGGCGGCACTGGAAGGTGCAGAGGATGCATACGTAATGTCGTCGGGTATGGGTGCCATTTCCAATGCGCTCTACTATTTTCTGCGTCAGGATGCCCATGTGATATTGCTGAACAATGTGTACCCGCATACAACGGAATATTTGCGGCACATGAAAAGCTTTGGGGTAACCTATACCAATTTGATTGGCGATGAAATTGATGATTTGGAGCAGCATATCCAGCCGAATACCACGTTGATTTGGATGGAGTCGCCCGGCACCATGATGTTTCGGGTAGTTGATATAGATCGCGTTGTGGCCATTGCGAAGAAACATGGCGTTGCAACGGGGATAGACAACACATGGGCAACCCCCATGTTTTTCAACCCCATTGCACATGGTATAGATGTTGTGGCGCATTCGGCCACAAAATACATGAACGGCCACAGCGATACTTTGGCGGGCGTGGTGTGTGGAAGCAGGGAACTGATTCAGCATGTGAAGGAAGATATTTCCATACACAATGGAACCACGCTTTCCCCTTTTAATGCTTGGTTGGTGCTTCGGGGGCTAAGAACATTGCCTTTGCGTATGAAGCAGATAGACGAAAGTACGCGGCGCATTCTGAAGTATTTCGACAAGCAGCCAGCCGTTGCAAAAATAAACCACCCGCTTTGTGCGGATGCAGCGCAGAGAACCATTTTTGAAAAGTATTTTAGCGGTACCAGTGGGCTTTTCAGCATAGAACTACGCGACACCAGCTACGAAAAAATCAGTGCGTTCATCAATAGCTTGAACATATTTCAAATTGGATGCAGCTGGGGCGGCTTTGAAAGCCTAATCATTTCTTTGAACAGGGAGCACAATGAAGCGCAAATGGTGGAAGATGGCCTTTCGCCGGGAATTATACGCATTTCCATTGGCCTAGAGGATGCGGATGATTTGCTTGCCGATTTGGACACGGCTTTTCGGGCAATACAATAGACGAACAAAAAGGGAAACCTATTGCGTTTTATGCGACGATGGAAAAACCGTTTCAGGTTTTTCTATCGGTGTTTTGTATTACCTTGCAGGATCCCCTAAACACAATGTCTTGTTCCAAATAAACATTGCGCTTTATATTTACTTTGTCGTGTATCATATCTTTTACAATATTCCAGGCCAGCGTTCCCATTTGCTCGGTATTTTGGTTGATTGTGGTTAGGTGGGGCGTTACGTATTCGGAAATCAAAGAGTTGTCGAAACCCACAATGGCAATGTCGTCGGGGATGCGATAGCCAAAATCCTTTATGGCATCCATAGCGCCCACGGCAATGTTGTCTGCGGAGGTAATAAACACTTCCGGCAGGTCTTTTTTGTCTTTGGCGTTTAGTATGTCGGTCATTAGTTTGTAGGCGTGGGCTCTTTTTTCCAGTTGCAACTCGCTGCAGATGTATATATCGTTTTCATTTAAGGGAATTTGGTTGTCGTGCAACCCCTGCAAAAAGCCTTGGTATCTGTCCTCTAGGTTGGACATACTGATGGTTTCGGAAATATACCCAATTTTGTTGTAACCGCTTTTTTTTAGCTGCCCAATTAAGCGCCGCATGGTGGATATATTGTCAAACTCTATGGTAGAAAAATTGGCATCCTTTATTCGCCGATCCAGCAGCAGAATTTTGGTGCCTTTGGCGCTTTGTTCCTTTAGGTATTCGTCGTCAAAAAAACCGCCCAGCACCACAATAATTTCCGAGCGTTTTTTTATCAAGGAGTCAAACAAAGACTGCTCGCGTTTCAAAGAGTAATCGTAATCTGCCAGCAGCACAGTATAATCACTTTCGTAAGCCAATTGCATAAAGCTTTTGGCTACTTTCATATAAAATTCAGTCATATCGGGAATGATAAAACCAATCAACCGAGAGTTTACCACTCGCAGGCCTCTGGCCATATCGTTGGGCTGAAAATCCAGCTCTTCCATCGTTTTTTGAACATGCTTTATGGTGTCGGCCGCCACCCGTCCGGTGCCGTTCAACACATTGGAAACCGTTCCAATTGAAACGCCAGCTTGTTTGGCCACGTCTACAATTGTTACCATTTTGCGTCTTCTGCTCATGCTGTCCCTTTCGTACATGAACCCCCTTTTTTGAAAGGGCATGCTTGGTTTCATTATAGTTTCATGCACGTCTTTTTGTCAACCGAGCGGGGGGAAGGGGGGCTGGTGGATGCTATGCAAATTTGCAATTCGCGATTTGCAATTAACGAATTAAATTGTTGCGTAGCAGGCGCTGGTTTAGCTCCCATAGCGCAACGTTTTGATCTGGCATTGTTATCATAGAATTTGCCTGTTGGTAATCCATCCATGCAAACTGAAGGTGTTCATCGGAAAGTGTAATTTCGCCATTGTAGGGCATGGCAAAAAAGTACATGGGCAACACCACCACATCTGCGCCCCAAACGGGAACCCACTCGGCAAACACGCTGCTGCGCATATAGCTGATGCTGTCCAGCCTATGCAGTGGCCCCGGCGCTGTGATGCCACCTTCCTCCATACATTCGCGCAGGGCGCTTTGCTCTACGGTTTCGCCCGATTCCCCGCCGCCGCAAATGCCCTGCCAAATAGCGGGAAGGTCTGCACGCTGGAAAATGGCGTATTCGTAGTTGCTTTGCTGTTTTCGGTACAGGAAAACGTGAATATTGTATGGCATTCTGCCCATTTGTTTGTTCCTCCATAGTGGTTGCATTATATACAGTATATACTTTTTATATACCTGTGCCACTGTGGATAAACAATGCGGCAAAAAAAGAAGATGTTTGTTGTATTAATTTGATTTGGCAGTATTGCAATATTCGTAGCAGGCAATAAACCCTTCTATAAAAGAGTTTTGCGCAATGGCCTCGCGGCTGGCAATGCGAATGTTGCACCTGTTGGACTGCGTGAATGCGTAAACTGCACTGAACATGGCATCTTCATCGGCATCTGCCCAGCCCTGGGGGAAGGTTCCTTCTTCTGGTTCTTTTTTCATATGGTGGCCTCCTTGGGTAGTTGGTTTGCCCTGTTTGGCGCTTTGCGCCACCCTTCCCAGCGGAAGAGGAGGGCATCTGAAAATGAATTATTACAGAGCTGGCAGCCCTGCAAATACAAAAAAACGCATGAAGATAGTTCATCCTCATACGCGTGTTTTAAAAACAATATATTGATACTGCCCCTTGAAGCGGGCGCGGTAAATTGTTATAATCAATCTGCGCGGTGCCCAATAGGGTTGCGTTGAGGTGGGTTGTTCACCTTCTACAGCAGGGCTGGAGTGTTAGTGGCACTCTGGCCTGCCGTGCATTATATTCATATGTTGCAGAGCTGTGCCCTGTATAGTTTATATTAGTAGATTTAGTAGATATTGTCAATGGCTGCGGGTGTTTCTGTTTGCGGCTTTTTTGTGTGGATTGTGGATGGGGCATGAAAAAAGCCAGACGTTGTTGGTGTCTGGCTTTTTTGGTTGGTTGAATCTATTGCTGGTGGAAGGGTTAGAATTCTATGTCTACTTTTACGGGGGTTTTTGATATTTGAGCATTTCCGCTCTCGTCAATCACAATTCCGAACAACCAAATATTATCGTTCTCATCTAATAGCATGGTTATCCATTTCCCCCCAAAAACATCTTTTATATTTAAATCTGGAACAAGTTCTCCACCGTTGGCTTGGTTTATCCAACCTAGTTGTCCTAAGTTATTCAATCCGCGAGCATAAACCAAGCCATTATCAAATAGTAAAATAGTATTGTCGTATCCTGTAATTTTAACTATTTTTCGTCCTTCCCCATAAGAGGGAGCGGTAGTAGAAAAAAAGTCTACATAAGGTAAGCCCGCACTATTGCCAGTTATTTGGTTAGTCGAATTACTTCCAGACACTCTTTCATGCATGCTCACTTTATCTATAAACATTGTGTTGTTTGAAGCGCAGTGTAAGCTCAATGGAGATTTAAATAAATCAACATCACTGATTAGAATTGGTTTGGTAATTATCTGGTACTGCGGACCATTGCCAGTGCCTAAAGTTCCTCTTCTTATTCCTAATTGTCCTTCGCGATTATCTCCCCATCCCCAGAGTGTTCCATCGTTTTTAACCGCAATGCAATGTGTGTAGCCTGCTGAAAAATAGGCCACATCCGAAATGTCTACTTGAGATACGGAGTTCGGCTTGATCTCAACGTCAGCGCTATCTAACTTCGACCAGGGATAAACTATCTCCCACATAGTGCCATCTTTTTTCAGCACATAAGTCAAAGAAGCCCCTGCCCCAATACTTTTAACATCAGATAGCCCAACAACCTTCTTAGGTGTTGACACTCCTTGATAAGGTTTAGGGTTGCATGACCATGTATATAAAGTTCCATCAGATTTTAATGCCCACACCTGATTTGTTGAGACGGTATTTTCGCCAGCATCAATATAAACAATATTTTCTAATTCGGGGATGAGGGTGGGCTTGGTTAGCACACTCGTTTTCACACCTCCAACAGATCTGAGGGGTTGCCCCCAATGGTAAACATGACCATCATCGGTTAGAAACATATAATAAGGTGCGGTGCTCTTGGCAGCCATCTGCACTATTTTAGGTTTTACAACATCCTCCCCCACATAATACGCCTGAAACTCGTATAGGCTAATAGCCAGAGATGCATCGGATTTGGTCATGAAAATTCTAAGCCCTGCCGCTTCAATGTTGCCAAAATCCTCTATGGTAACATCCGTCTCGTGCCCCAAAGTGGTGCCGGTGTAGAACGTTTGCCATTGGTCTGTAGTGCCGGGTGTAAGGTATTGCAGCTCAAAATTGCTAATGCGGCTCCAATATTCTTTCAGCTTCACTTGGTTTATGGTGCAGGTGTTGTTGTACAGCACTTCCACGGTTGCCGTGGCTGTTGTTCCCGA
This sequence comes from uncultured Christensenella sp., assembly GCA_964592125.1. Lineage (GTDB taxonomy): Bacteria > Bacillota > Clostridia > Christensenellales > Christensenellaceae > UBA5399. The sequence continues at coordinate 7,155 of CAZQBV010000019.1, read as the reverse complement.
TGAACTCCAGCGGGTGGCGAAATCGTTGTCGAAAGCCAGCGCCACAGGGGTCGTTGGGTGGCTGCCCGGGTTGGCACTGTAGCTTGCCGCATAGGTGCTGTTGATATTGATGGTTGGGTCGGGGGCGTTCGCCCCAGCCTGCGCTGCTGCCTGTGGTTCGGGCAGCTCTTCCGCAATGCTTTGTGGGTCTTGCTGTGCGGTTGCTTCCTCCACAATGGGCAATTCCTCTGTGGTGGGCGCTTCTTCCGTTGGGTTATCCACGGGCGCTACCTCCGGCTCTTCCGCCTGAAAAACCGGCTCCGCCACCTGTGGCGTATCGGCAGCCAGGCCAATTACCGGTGTCAATGCAAATACCAATGCAAAGAATATGGACAGAACCAACATACCTTTTCTTTTTAACATGATGTATACCTCCAATTGTTGTTTTTGTGTATTATAAAGTATGTGCTGTACAATATTTTTATCGAAAGACCCCATCTGGTGACAGGGTCTTTCGATAGGTTAGATTTTTTTTGTAGGTGATTTAGAATAGTACAGGTACCAATTCGTCAAGATCTCCTCGCACGCCTTCCAAAAGTTCGCTATTCCGATTCCATCCCATCACCCATAGTGTTCCATCATCTTTTAGAACATAAGTTGCATTACTATGTCCATAGAAATCTTTAACTCCAGATAAATTGTTCACGTTGAAAGGACTACTATGCGTATCTGTACCATTAATATTAATTTTTTTACCTAATTCCCCATAACGGTTTTCGCCCCAAGCCCAAAGTGTACCATCTTTTTTTAATACAATTATGGAAGAATGATAATCTTGTATTTTTTTTACGTTAGAAATAGCGGATACTTTAGTTGGGTATATAACGCGAACCTGCCCATCAACCACCGCATTCGAATCAATAAGATTCCCATAGTTTTTGCCAACCCCATAAACACCGCCACTACCATCAACAAAAAAACTATGGTAAACATCATTGCAGTGAACAGACGTAATATTACGCCCATTCAAAGTGGTAATCCGAGCTGGAGTTGGTGTTTGCAACAACACATTCCCTGTACCTAATCCACCGTATAGCCCATCTCCCCACGACCAGACTGTCCCATCTGATTTAAGTGCAACGGTATGCCACCCACTTGTCGCTACCTTGATAACGTTGGTCATTCCGGGAACTGGACTAGGAATTTCATTTGGAACTAAGGTTCCATTCCCTAGTTCGCCATGAAAATTTTCGCCCCAAGCCCAAAGTGTACCATCGTTTTTTATGGCATAGTTATTTATTTCTCCTGATTCAATACTTTTTACATTATTCAATCCTGGAACTTGTATGGGAACTAAATCAGTGCTGTTCCATGACCATACTGTACCATCGTTTTTTAGAGCTAGTGCCAATTTTGAGCTGACGCAGGAAATTTGTTTCACATCCTTAATTGCAGGAAATTTTTTAGCCTGATAATGCATAGAACCGCTATATTTTCCCAGATGATATATTTCACCATCTGCTAAAACTATAGTATAGTTGCTATAGCCTGCAATCTGGCTAATATTAGGATATACAAACCTCTCGAAAATAACCAACACAGGAATCTTGCTACCCACAGTGGTATCATTTCCCAGCTGCCCATTCACATTGCCGCCCCAATCCCAAAATGTATCGTCGGATTTGGCTACAAGGCTGTGGTTGTTGCCCGCCGCAATGGCAATGGCTGAATCCGTATTCGCAACCTGTACGGGCACTGTGCTGGTGGCGGTGGTGTCGTTGCCCAGTTGGCCATCGTTGTTGAAACCCCAAGTCCACACCGTGCCATCTTCTTTTATGGCCATGCTGTGGTTGGCAGAGGCCGCAATATTTGTAACCCCGGGAATGTCGGTAACCTTTACCGGAACAGGGCTGTCTGTTTTGGTGCCGTTGCCCAGCTGCCCAATTACATTTCTGCCCCATGCCCAAATGGTTGCATCGTCCTTCAGAACAAGGCTGTGATCCAAACCCGTTGCCAGCTTCACATTGCCAGTCACGCCTGCCACTTGCACAGGAATGTTGCGGTCGGTATTGGTGCCGTCGCCCAGTTGCCCATAGCGGTTAAAGCCCCATGCCCAAATGCTGCCATCTTCTTTCAGCGCAAGGTTGTGCCTGTCACTCGTTACAATTTCCTTAATACCTGTTAGGTTGCGCACCTGCACTGGCGAGGTTTGTCTGCCTGCTGTGCCGCCATCGCCCAGTTGCATGTTGTAGTTTGCGCCCCATGCCCACACCGTGCCGTCATTCTTCAATGCAATGCTGTGGAAGGAACCTGCGGATATACTGGTGATACCGCTTAACCCGGGTACTTGCTGCGGTACGGATTTGGCAACCAATGTGCCGTCACCCAGTTGGCCTTGGTTGTTCTCGCCCCAAGTCCACACGGTGCCATCGGATTTTAGCGCCAGTGTATGCGAAGCGCCAGCCGATACACCAATGATATCGGTTAAATTCGGAACTTTTGTTCCAATGATGCGGTCTTCCGTATCGCCCAATCCCAGTTGACCTTTGTTGTTGAAGCCCCAAGTCCACACTTCGCCATTGCGTATGGCAACGCTGTGATTGGTGCCGCCTGCAACGGTTTTCAATTCTGGATAGCTAAAATGCAGTATCGGTTCCGGTAGGGGTGCTTCCCCCACATAATACGCCTGAAACTCGTACAGGCTAATGGCCAGAGATGCCGAGGATTTGGTCATGAAAATTCTAAGCCCTGCCGCTTCAATGTTGCCAAAATCCTCTATGGTAACATCCGTCTCGTGCCCCAAAGTGGTGCCGGTGTAGAACGTTTGCCATTGGTCTGTAGTGCCGGGTGTAAGGTATTGCAGCTCAAAATTGCTAATGCGGCTCCAATATTCTTTCAGCTTCACTTGGTTTATGGTGCAGGTGTTGTTGTACAGCACTTCCACGGTTGCCGTGGCTGTTGTTCCCGATGAACTCCAGCGGGTGGCGAAATCGTTGTCGAAAGCCAGCGCCACAGGGGTCGTTGGGTGGCTGCCCGGGTTGGCACTGTAGCTTGCCGCATAGGTGCTGTTGATATTGATGGTTGGGTCGGGGGCGTTCGCCCCAGCCTGCGCTGCTGCCTGTGGTTCGGGCAGCTCTTCCGCAATGCTTTGTGGGTCTTGCTGTGCGGTTGCTTCCTCCACAATGGGCAATTCCTCTGTGGTGGGCGCTTCTTCCGTTGGGTTATCCACGGGCGCTACCTCCGGCTCTTCCGCCTGAAAAACCGGCTCCGCCACCTGTGGCGTATCGGCAGCCAGGCCAATTACCGGTGTCAATGCAAATACCAATGCAAAGAATATGGACAGAACCAACATACCTTTTCTTTTTAACATGATGTATACCTCCAATTGTTGTTTTTGTGAGAGTGAAACAAACGAGAAAGAAAAGCGGCATCCCCAAAGAGAGCTTTCAAGAGAGTTGGAATATGTAATATTTTAATATATTTTAGATATAATTATAATAATATCATGATATATGGAATTATAAAACAATAAATGGAACAAAACGAACTATTTTACATGGAAAAATAGAGGTTTGTTTTTTTGAACAAAAGCAAGAAATTGCATTCAAAATGCGGAGCCTTTTGGAACTGCCGTATGGTTCGCTTTTGCGTTATTTCTAACTGGAATTAGTATAAAATAAAGCTGCGAGCGTACTTTCATACGTATCACAAAGTATATTGTATATATAGTTTGATTATGGGTGGATTGCACAGAAAAATAGTTAGTTGAAACCAACTTCAAAGCAAAAAACAACAGATTTCTTTCTTTTATGCTGCTGCCCTACTCTTTAAAGGCATCTTTTATTTTTTCAAAGCTTTCTTGGCTAATTACATGCTCTATACGGCAGGCATCTTGGTTGGCAAGTTCTTCATCCACGCCCAGTGTTTGCATCAGAAATTTGGCAATCAAGCGATGGCGCTCGTAAATGGCATCGGCTTGCTTCTTGCCTTCCGGTGTGAATTCTATACCACCGCTTTGGTCTATGATTATGAGCTTTTTTTCTTTCAATATTCCAACGGCTCGGCTAATGCTGGGCTTGGAAAAACCCATTTCGTTGGCAATATCAATAGAACGCACATGCCCGTGTTTGTTTTTTAATAATAATATGGTTTCCAAATAGTTTTCGCCGGATTCATGCATTTTTTTCTCCGATCCCTTGCATTTCTTCAGCAAGTGTATGCTTGTAAATGATAATGAATCTATGGTTAGTATAGCATATTCAAGGCAAAATCTCAACCTTTGTCCAAGGTGTGAACTACCCAATAGCATAGTAAAAATATCTCCCCAATAACAGCATTTGTACCCAAAAGCAGAGAAGAAATTTCTTTGGCAAAGAAAAGAGTTAGCTATTGACAACTAGAGTTAGCAATGATAAACTGCAAGAAAAAATAGTTAGCTGCAACTTACTTGAATTAGAGAGAACAAACCAAAGGGAGATATACGATGCCTTTAGCAATGTATCCGCCGGGAATGCCGGCAACAATAAAAAAAATAGGTGGGCAGGATGAAACCAGACGCTTTTTGTGTAGCTTGGGGTTTACGCCGGGTGAAAGAGTCACCATAATATCCGAACTGGGGGGTAACATGATTGTAAATATAAAAGACACCCGGGTGGCACTGGACAAAAGCCTTGCGCGTAGAATTATGGTGTAGCAACCGCAGATTTTAGACATGCGGTTCTGTTGCTTTTACGGAGGAACAGTTTTTGTGAAAGGAGGAAACCAAATGCAAAGATCGTTAAAGGATGTGCCAATTGGGTGCAGTGCAAAGGTAAGCCGCATATTGGGTGATGGTGCTGTGCGCCGCCGCATTATGGATATGGGAATTACCAAGGGCACGGATGTATTTGTGCGAAAGTTTGCGCCACTAGGGGATCCCATAGAGGTAACGGTGCGTGGTTACGAACTGTCGCTAAGAAGCGAAGATGCAAAAAATATTTTGGTGGGCTAGAGCAACAAAAGCGGCACAATGCCGCCTGTTTTTTGCCAAGAAGGTTAGCTTTGGCTAACTGACGAACGAGTGAAGGAGAACTTATGAAAAAAAATATACGAATTGCGCTGGCAGGCAACCCAAACAGCGGAAAAACAACACTGTTTAACGAGCTTACGGGTAACTACCAGCATGTGGGAAACTGGCCGGGTGTTACTGTGGAGAAAAAAGAGGGAAAGCTGAAAGGGCACCGAAAGAATGTGGTGATTATAGATTTGCCCGGCATCTACTCGCTATCCCCCTATACACTAGAGGAAGTGGTCACACGAAATTATCTGATAGAGGATAGGCCGGATGTACTGATTAATATTATTGATGCATCGAACCTAGAGCGTAATTTATACCTTACAACACAGTTGATGGAAGTGGGCATTCCCATGGTGGTGGTGCTGAACATGATGGATATTGTGCAAAAGCGCGGGGATAAAATAAACACGGAAAAACTGGCGGAAGCGCTGCATTGCCCAGTGGTGGAAATGATTGCGGTGAAGGGTGCGGGCATGAATGACGTTGTGAAAACAGCATTGCAGCTGGCTGGTGGAAGCGCACCTAAAACGGCTGCCTTTGGAAAGGAAACGGAAGAGGCGCTGCAGCAGATAGCAGCTATCTTGCCCAGAACGGTTCCCGAATTGCAAAGACGCTGGTATTCTATTAAATTGTTTGAACATGATGAAAAAATAAAAGTGACTTTGGATGCATTGCTGCAACAGCAGATTGCGGATTTGACTAAACAAGTGGAACAGCAAATAGATGATGACTCAGAAAGCATTGTTACAGCAGAGCGATATGACTATATTGCGGGCATCATAAAAAATTGCTACGTGAAGTGCAACAAAAGCGGGCTTACCCTTTCGGATAAAATTGACAGAGTGGTTACCAACAAATGGGCGGCATTGCCCATCTTTTTTGGAATTATGTGGATTGTATACTATATTTCTATTACCACAGTGGGTGACTGGACCATTGGTTATGTGGAAGAATTCTTTGGATGGGCACAGCAAAGTGTGGCTGCAGGCCTGCAAAGTGTGGGCGCTGCAGATTGGTCAGTTAGCTTGCTGGCAGATGGTATTATTGGAAGTATAGGTGCCATTTTTACCTTTGTACCTCAGCTAATGATATTGTTCCTGTTCCTATCGCTTTTGGAAGACAGCGGATATATGGCGCGCGTTGCTTTTATTATGGACAGAATTTTTCGCAAGTTTGGGCTATCCGGCAAGTCGTTTATTCCTATGCTCATTGGCACCGGTTGCTCCATTCCCGGCATTATGGCCAGCCGTACCATCGAAAATGAGAAGGACAGGCGCATGACAATTATGTTGACGCCGTTTATACCCTGTGGCGCAAAGCTGCCCGTATTTGCCATGTTTGCAGCAATGATGTTTCCGCAGCAGGCGTGGGTAGGGCCCAGCATGTATTTGGTAGGCATACTCTGCGTGGTGGTTTCCGGCATTTTGCTAAAGCGTACCCGGGGTTTCAAGGGTGAGCCCGCGCCTTTTGTAATGGAGCTGCCGGAATACAAGGCACCTCGTGCAAAGGGTGTGGTAATACATATGTGGGAAAAGGGAAAGTCGTTCATTATAAAGGCGGGTACTATTATATTTGTGGCCTGCGCTGCCATTTGGTTTTTGCAAAGCTTTAGCCCCAGCTTGCAGTACCTTGGGCCGGAGGGCATAGAGCAGAGCATACTGGCCTATATTGGAAATGGCATCAAGTGGATTTTTGTACCGTTGGGGTTTGGCGATACATGGGCAGCGCCCGTGGCGGCGGTTACCGGCTTGGTTGCCAAGGAGGTTGTGGTGTCCACATTTGCCTCTGTGGGAAGCGTAATCCCCATTGTGTTCACACAGGTTTCGGCCTACGCGTTTATGGTGTTCACTCTGCTTTCCGCCCCTTGTTTTGCCGCCATTGGCGCTATGCGGCGCGAGTTTGGCAGCTGGAAGTGGACACTGCGCGCCATACTTTATCAAACCGGTTTGGCCTATGTGCTGGCCATGCTGATTAACCTGATTGGCAGTGTGGCGCTTTCTGGCACGGCAGCTACAGTGCCACAGGCATTGAATACCGGCATTATGGAAGCGGCATCGGAAGGTGCAGTAGTGGAAGGCGATATTACCTTGATCCTATTTGGAATCATTCTTGCCGGCGCG
>CAZQBV010000018.1:0-36040 GCA_964592125.1 uncultured Christensenella sp. | reverse complement strand
GCGAGCTGTTTGGATGCCGCATCTTATGCGGCTATAGAAATCATTGCTTTTGCAAAGATTTCTATTAGAGATTAGTATTATGTCATGTTGTAAAAAACTAAAAAAGGCCGACATATGCGCGGCCTTCTAGTGCTAGTTTTTCAATCTCTTTTTATTTTGTAATTTTTGTGGTTTTCTTGTCTTTTACTTTTAATTTATCCGGCACGGTATAATACAAACTTATTTTTTTGTAAATTCCAGAATTGCGCCCTGTTCCTCTATGGTCATTTTATCGCCATCCAATGTCAAAGTGGATTTGCTGCCATCACCATTGTCTATCGTTATGGTATTGCCATCCTGCGTGTAGGTTGTGTCTATTTCCTGCCCTGCCATAGCAGTTGTTACTACGCCATTCGCTTTGAACTCGTAAGTAATTTCACCAAACATTTCCACCATATCAATATCTTGACCCTCTGCGCTGCCACTGGACAATATCCACGTGGTGCCTTCCAAAGAAGATGTGCCAGCCGTGGATGCCTCCGGCGCTTTAGAGCAAGCCGTAAACATAAGGGCGCATGCAAATAGTGTGATGATTGAAAGAGCAATCACCGTCTTTACATTATTTTTTGTCATTCTATCCTCCTAAATTTTTTAAAAAACTTTTGCACTGTTTTATATTTTATCATAAAAAAACAAAAAAGCGAGCAATATATTCCGACCTAGGTATACCATTGCTCTTGCTTTTTGTTTTTTTCAGGCTATTTTTGAACCATTTCCAAATCTATCTGGAATTACTGTTATGCCTTGCCTGCGCTGCCAAACACCGTTATTCTATCTGCTGCCACTGCCTTTACGGCCTCCACCACACGCATACATTTATCCATGTAGGCCATTTTCTCCTGTGCATCTTTCCTGCATTGCTCCGTTGCGGCAATGGTAAGGTCTGTAAAGATATTTAGCTTGGCAATGCCACCCCGCACACAAGCGCGCAAGTCATCATCGCCCAGCCCCGAGCCCCCGTGCAGCACAAGCGGCATGTTTAGCACAGCTTTCAGTTCGTTTAACCTTTCCAAATTCAGCTTTGGTTCCGCCTTGTATACGCCATGCACCGTGCCAATTGCCACTGCCAATGCATCCACTTGTGTTTCTTTCACAAATTGCACCGCTTCTTCCACATTGGTATAGGAAGCCGCTGCATCATAGTCGGTTGCTTCATATTGCCCTTCTAGGCCACCCACATGCCCCAGCTCTGCCTCTGCCGAGGCTTGCGCATCTCTACACATAGCAACTACCTTTTGGGTAATGGCAATGTTTTCTTCCAAGGCTTTGTCGGATGCATCCATCATAATAGAACTAAACCCCGCGTTCAAAGCTCTTTCTATAATCTGCAGGTTGTTTGCATGATCCAAATGCAGTGCCACAGGCACAGCAGCATTTTTCGCATAGTGCCCTGCCATTGCCGCAAATGCTTCCACACTTAGCAATGGCGCAAATGCCTCCGCATAAGCCAATATAACCGGCGATCGCTTTTCCTCTGCCGCCTGCATCACCCCGCTTAGCATCTCCAAATTATACACATCAAAATTACCTACAGCATATCCCTCTTCACGTGCCTTGTTCAGCATCGCCTTCATGTTTACCAGTGGCATACCATACCCTCCATATCATAACTTTAAAAATCTTTTGTATACTTTGATACTTTCTATATTTCAGTATAGCGGGAAACAATTATTGCGTCAATCAGCCATGCCTCCCAATTTTCGCCTGCCAATTTGACACAAAAGGTATACATGATACAATGCTTGGAAAGATATGCAACTGCATCTGTTAAAATTCCAAAGAAAAATACACTCGCTTTTTCGCGGCAATTCTGTTTGCAAAATATCACCTTACATACTATTGAAACACTTCCATTTACCTACTTTTTTGCATTGTTTTTCTCTTGTTTTTCCCAGTCGATCTCCCCCACTTTCTCTATTAAAATACACTTTTTCGAAAAGGAGTAGCTAATAAGCCAGTATTCAACCTTTTGCGCAATTTAATCACTTCTCTTTGTATGATATACTCCGTGGTATTGCATCTGTAGAAAGACAATCATCAGTTCATTTTTATATTTTTAATTGTGCTTAAGCTTACTGGTTGCTGGGTTTTTATTGGTATTTGTTAAAGGAGCACTGCATGACCGAATATGAAGAAATTGTACTTAAGAAAATTATAAAAGACTGCCTGATTGACAATGTATACTACCAATTCCATCTTGTTTTTTCAAAGTATGGAATTAGCAATGCAGAAATAAGCACACACATTGGTTGGGACCCTGCCGGTTTTCGGCAAAAATATAACCGAAGCAACGATTTGCGGCTTTCCACCTTTGTAAAGATTTACGCGGCCATACTGGAAATTATAGAGCAGAGAGAGGAAGAGTTTGGCTGTAAAGACTTGCATGAGGAGGAAATTGGGCTGGACGAATTGATTACCAAAAACGAACTGAACCTTGCACATTTGTTTAACCATGTAAGCGCAGTTGCAGAAGGCAAAACCGATTTTTTGAATACACAAAAAATGAAAGATACCTTCTGTTCCCTTAGGCAATTTGTATTGCTGGGCAAAAAGAACAAACGGCTCACTCCTCGCGAGGTAGAAATTTACATCAACTATTACAAAGAAATATGAGAGATTTTGAAATGCACACAGAATTTGAAGACAGGATGCAAAAATTTGTAAATGCACCTGAAAATATTGTGGATGAGAGCGTGGATGGCTTTGTAAAGTGCTACCCCCATCTCATTCAGCGCACGGAAAACGCGAAAGTCTTTAAGTATATACACGCACCTGTAAAAGGCAAGGTGGGGCTTATCTCTGGTGGCGGTGCGGGTCACGATCCTGCTTTTATGGGATATATTGGCCACAATATGCTGGATGCAGTGGCCGTTGGCGGTATCTTCGTACCGCCAACCCCCGAAGAGTTTTACACCGCTATCAAGGCAGTGGATGCAGGCTGTGGCGTTGCCTGCCTGTATGGCAACTACGCGCGGGACGAAAAAAAGGTGCAAATCGCCATACAGCTTGCAAAAAAAGACAACATAGAGGTTCGAACCGTAAAGGCAAACGACGATGTAGCTACCCCAGACAAAGCGCTTCGCCGTGGCCTTGCCGGTGAAGTGTTGATGTGGAAAGTGGGGGGAGCCGCGGCTGCTTTGGGGTATGATCTGTGTGGCGTTATCACCGTTACGCAAAAAGCGATTGATTCCACCCGCAGCATGGGCGTTGGGCTGTCCTCCTGCATCATTCCCATGGTGGGGCGTTCCAACTATTTAATAGAGCTGGGCACCATGGAAATTGGCATTGGCCACCATGGCGACCCCAGCCTAGATACATCCAAGCTTCAACCCGCCAACGAAATTGTGGACAGGGTTCTGGATGCCATTCTGGAAGATTTGCCGTTACAAAAAAACGATGAGGTGGCGGTGCTTATTTCCGGCTTGGGCAACACCATGCTAATGGAGCAAAACCTGCTGTTTCGCCGTGCATACGACCGGCTTACAGATATGGGCATTGGCGTGGGCTGGTCGAATATAGGAAATTTTTTCACCTCTTTGGACATGATGGGTGCCACCATTACACTAATGAAGCTGGATGAAGAACTAAAAAAGCTGCTGCATACACCAGCTTACTGCTATGCGCTAAATATACGCTGATACATAGGTTTGATTTGAATTTTATATTTCATAAAAATAGAATCGCACAGGAGGAATACAATGGCAAAATTTTTAGTTGGGTGTGACATTGGAAGCAGTGCCACAAAATCTGTAGTGATAGATGAAGAGGGTAACATTCTTGGCAACAAAACCATAGAATACCCCACTCTTACAAATAGCCGGGGCTGGGCAGAGCACAAGCCCAGCGACTACTGGGAAACCACTGCGGATACAATACAGGAAGCAATCCGTCAGGCAAATATAGACCCTCGCGATATTAAGGGTGTTTCCGTTAGCGCACATTCACCTGCATGTATTTTGATAGACAAAGACTTGCAGCCAATGCAGCTCAGCCATTTTTGGATGGATCGGCGTGGCACCAAGGAAGCGGATTTTATTCGAGAAAAAATTGGCACAGAACGCGTATTTCAGGTAAGTGGCAATCCCATAGACCCCTATTACGCAACCGTAAAATTGCTGTGGGAAAAGAACAACCGGCCAGAGCTTTACAACAAAGCCATCAGCTTTCAAACTGCCGCCGATTACCCGCGGCTAATGCTAACGGGCAAGCTGGCAACAGACTATTCCAACGCCAGCCTCATTGGCATTGCGTTTGACATAGTAAACAAAAAGTGGGATGAGGGGATGATGGAAGAGCTGGGGCTGGATCCTTCCAAATTTCCTACACCGTATGCCTGTGACGACATTGTGGGCGAGGTAACCGCACAGGCTGCCGAACGCACAGGTCTTGCCAAGGGCACCCCCGTTATTGCGGGCACTGTGGATTGCAACGCTGCATGGGTAGCGGGCGGCGCCATTAACGATGGCGACATCTCGCTGGTTATGGGCTCGGCAGGGGTAATGGGCATTGTGCACCAACAGCCAAAATTCACCAAGGATTTAATTTCCATTGTTCATGCCTCCGGCTCGAAAAACACCTATACCACTTTGGCTGCAATTTGTGGCTGTGGAGCATCGTTACGCTACTATAAAGAAAAATTTGCAGATGTGGAAGGCCTAGTGGCCAAACAGCTGGATGAAGATATTTATACCTATCTGTGCGAACGCGCAGGCAAAATTCCCGTGGGTAGCGAGGGGCTGATTACCGTACCCTATTTTATGGGCGAACGCACCCCCATTTGGAACCCCATAGCGCGAGGCATGCTATATGGCATGAGCTTTTCGCACACCAAGGATCACATGCTGCGCTCCTTTTTGGAGGGAGCGGCACTTGCATTGAAGCACAATTTTGAGTTAATCAAGCAAACGGGCATTCAGCTAAACCTGCCTATGGTAATGGGCGAGGGCGGCGCACAAAGCCCTATATGGCGCCAAATTGTGTGCGATTGCATTGGCATTCCCGGCGACTATATGAGTGCCTCTATGGGTGCTCCCTTTGGCAACGCCATTATGGCAGGCGTGGGCACAGGCGTGTTTAAAGACTATACCGTGGTGAAAGATTGGGTAAAAGTAGCCGATACCACAACGCCCATCCCCAAAAATCAAGAAATTTATGAAGACCTTTATAAGATATACCGCAACCTTTATGAAGAAGTAAAGGGAAATTACGAAGCTCTTTCCGCCGTGGTACGAAAGGCGGAGTTCATAAATCAATAGAATCTAATTTCCACTTGCATCTGTGAGTGAAATAAAAAATACGATGGAGGAAGAAAGATGAAAAAAGTTGTAAGTTTAGTAGTTGTTGTGCTAATGGCGGTTATGCTATTTGGCGCATGCGCACAACCTGCCGCACCGGCAGCAGAAAGTGCTGCTCCTGCAGAAGCCGCTGCGCCCGCAGAAGAGGCCACCACTCCCGCAGAAGAAGCCGCTGCTCCTGCAGAGGAAGCTGCTGCTCCGGCAGAAGAAGCCGCTGCGCCCGCTGCAGATGCCAAGGACAACAGCGAGTACACAATTGTTATGGTAGCAAAGCACGAGGGTATCTCCTGGTTTGATGACATGAGAATTGGCGTGGAAGAGTTTGCCGCAACCACCGGTGTAAATGCATACCAGATTGCACCCGAAGGCGGCGACCCTGCAAAGCAAGTACAAATGGTAGAAGACCTGATTGCACAGGGCGTAGATGCTATTTGCGTGGTTCCCAACGATGCGAAATCTATGGCGCCTGTGTTGGACAAAGCAAGGGAACAGGGAATTGTGGTAATTGGCCACGAAGCACCCGACATTCTGGATCATGTAGATTATGATATGGAAGCGTTCCCGAACAAAGAGCACGGCGTTCGTTTTGGCGAAAACCTTGCAAAGGCAATGAACGGCGAAGGCAAGTATGCCTCTTTCGTAGGTATGCTAACTATGGTACCCCACATGGTTTGGTGGGAAGAATGCGTAAACTATCTGAAGGAAAACTATCCGGATATGGAATGCATCACCCCCGAACCTCTGGAAGATATGAACGACAACCAAGTTGCTTACGACAAAGCAATTGAAGTGCTGAAAGCCAACCCCGATATCAAAGGATTTACAGATAGCGCGGCTTCCGGTGCAGGCATTGCCCAGGCATTGAAAGAGCGGAACAGAAACGACATTGCACTGGTATCCACAGCTGTACCGCTGCAGGCAGGCGAATACATTCGCGAAGGGTATATGGATGCAGGCCTGGCATGGCGTCCGGCAGATGCAGGCTATGTAACTTGCGAAATTGCATTGCGTGTGCTAAAGGGCGAACCCATTGAAGCCGGCATTAGTTTCGACAAAGATGGCTATAAAGAAATGAGAATGGAAGGCAACATGCTGCTGGGTGATGCGCCACTGGTATTCACTGCCGAAAACATTGATGAGCCCATCTTCAATTTCTAATACTCATTCCAAACGCGCTTCGCGCTATAAAAATGCAAGCATTTTTAAATGGGATTGGTATAAAACCTCAATCTCTAGTACGATATTTCATGCGATAGTAGAAAAGTAATTTCTACACTTTTCTAATCAAAATAGTATTACAGAAAACAATTGCACATATCACTCTGGTATTGTCGCCCTGCCCGGGGTGGGGCGACGGTACAATTGTTTTGGGAAGGAAGCAAGCATATGGGAGACGCTATTTTAGTTGCGAAAAATATAAGTAAAAGCTATGTTGGCGTGCAAGCGCTGGACAATATAAATATTACCATTAGGCAAGGCGAAGTGCGCTGCCTTGCAGGGGAAAACGGAAGTGGAAAATCTACATTTGTAAAAATTGTTGCAGGTGTGGAAGAGCCCGATTCCGGCCAGATTTTAATAAATGGCCAAGAGTACCCCAAGTTGACCCCCATTGGCGCAATCAACGCCGGCGTACAAATCATTTATCAGGATTTATCTTTGTTTAGCAATATGACCGTTGCAGAAAACATTGCCATGAACAAACTGGTGAAGGACAAAAGAAAAGGAGTACCAAAAAAAGAGGTTCGGGAAATAGCCCAAAAAGCATTGGAAATGATAGGCGTGTCTTTGGATTTGGATGAAAAGGTGCAGGGAATTTCCATTGCAAATAGGCAAATTATTGCCATTTGCCGAGCATTGGCACTGGATACCAAAATACTGTTTATGGACGAGCCCACCACCGCGCTCACCCGTGCAGAAATAGAAAAACTGCTTTCTATTGTAAGCACACTAAAGGCAAAGGGACTTTCCATCGTGTTTATTAGCCACAAGCTGGACGAGGTGCTTTCCGTTGCAGATTCCCTTACTGTATTTCGCGATGGCAAGCAGGTGGCCGACTTAGAAAAAGAAGAAATAACAAAAGCCAAGCTGGTGTATGCCATGACCGGCCGGGAAATAGAATACACCCATTATTTAAGGGAACAAGAAGATGTTGCCCCCTTGCTGCAAATTAAAAATCTTTCAAAGCATGGCCATTTCCACAACATTCATATGGATGTACGCCCGGGAGATATTATGGGCATCACAGGGTTGCTGGGTTCGGGGCGTACAGAGCTGGCGCTCTCCATTTTTGGGCTAAACACGCCCGACTCCGGAAGCATTCAATTCGGCGGCAAGCAGGTGCATATAAAAAGCCCGGTGGACGCAGTAAACTTGGGCATTGCGCTATTGCCGGAAGACCGTTCCACGCAGGGGCTGCTGCTGGACAAAGACTTGACCGACAATGTAACCTCGGCAATTTTAAACCGTATGACAAGCAAATTGGGTGTTTTGGATAACACAAAGCGCCTAACTCTGGCCAACGAAACCATACAAAACCTGAAGATACGAATACCCGGCGCTGGCACAATGGTGAAAACGCTATCGGGCGGAAACCAACAAAAAGTGGTAATTGGAAAGTGGAAAGCCACACTGCCCAAGCTGTTTATACTGGACACCCCCACAGTGGGTGTAGACATTGGTTCCAAGGCCGAAATTTACGATCAAATTCAACTATTGGCAAAACAAGGCATTGCAGTCATCATCATTTCGGACGAAATTGAAGAAATTGTGGCAAATTGCAACCGTGTTTCAGTGATGTATCAAGGCGAAATTGTACGCGAATTTGGGGAAGAAGATATGAAACAGAACAATATCGACAATAAAATAATGGAAGTGATCAACTCCCTGCACCTCCAAACAAAAGGAGGCGCAGCAGTATGACAGAGCAGACAAAAACGTTGAAACCGAAAAAATCAATCACCAACGAAAAGTTTTTGATTTTGATTATTGTTGTTTACAGCATTGTTGTGGCAGTGGTGAATCCCGAGTTTTTGAATGCTGCCACCATTTACGACATGATAAAATCTATGGCGGGCGTTATGATTGTGGCAATGGGGCTGCTGCTGGTAATGATCTCCGGCGGGATAGACGTTTCCTTTACCGCGGTTGCCATATTCAGCGGGTATACCGCCACCATGCTAATGATGCGCACCGGTATCAACAACATAGTGTTTTGCATTGTTGTGGCCTGTGCCATAGGCCTGGGGCTGGGGCTTTTAAACGCTGTGTTCATTCATGTAACCAAAATGGAGCCTTTTATTATCACTCTGGGCACCTCCAGCCTGTATCATGGCATACTCACCACGTTTATTGGCACAAAGAATATTGGCTCTGTAGAAATCCCCTCTTCCATTACAGACTTTGGCGAATTCAAGTTGTTTAGCTATGTGGATCAATACGGCAGCACCAACGGACTTACAGGTTTTATTATCATCATTGTATTGGTGGTGTTGGTTACATGGATTATATTGCACAAAACCATGCTGGGCAAAAGCATTTTGGCACTTGGCTGTTCACAAGAATCCGCAAGAAGGGCGGGCTTCAACATTTGGAAAACGCACTTGTTTGTATATGGATTTATGGGTGTGTTGGGCGGCCTATACGGTCTGGTGTACATTGGCGGTGTGAATGCGGTAAACCCAGTAACCCTTGTGGGCAGCGAGCTAACCACCATTGGCGCGGTTATCATTGGTGGCGCCAGCATAACAGGTGGCAAAGGAACCATTTTGGGCACCATTCTGGGCGTAACGCTTATGAACTTAATGAACACCACCCTAATATTCCTTGGCTTTTCCTCCTCTTGGAACAACTTGTTCCTTGGCATTATATTGCTGCTTAGCATTGCCTTCACCTCCTATCAGGAGAGAAAGCGCAACCGGAAGATGTTTATCTTTACCGAATAGTTTGCAGCAAACAAACATCAAACCAACAGGGAGGAATACAATATGCAAAATTTAAAAAATAAAATGCGGAAGGATTTAAACCTTACCATCCTAATATTTGTAACCATAGGAATCCTTCTGGCAATGGCCATTGTACTGGGCGATAAAATGTACAACGCCAGAAATCTTTCCAGCATGGCTTTTCAGGTTTCGGAATTTGCAGTACTGTCGCTGGGCATGGGCATGGCAATGCTGCTGGGCGGTATAGACTTGTCTATTGTGGCAAATGCAAACCTTTCGGGTATCTTTGCCGCTATGATTATGACAAACGAATCCTTACTGCAATCCGCGGGAGAAGGCGCAACTGTTTTTATTGCAGTGGTGGTGGCCATTGGCGTAGCCATACTGTGCGGGCTGCTAAATGGCATTCTTATTACAAAAGTTTCCGTAAACCCCATTGTGGCCACTTTGGGTACCATGATACTGTACAACGGCATCAGCATGGCAGTTAGCGGGGGGCAAGGTATCAATGGATTCCCCGAAGGATTCACCAAATTGGGCACAGAAACTTTTGCCCAGCTACCCTATGTGTTCTGGTTGTTTATTGTCATTGCCATTGTGCTAATGTTTGTAATGGCACGCACCAGCTTTGGCAAAAAGATTTACTTTATAGGTGAAAACCACACCGCAGCACGCTTTTCCGCAATTAATACAGAAAAGCACACCATGACAGCCTATGCCATTGCAGGGCTGATGGCAGGCATTGCAGCGCTTATGATTATTGCGCGTGTAAACTCTGCCAAGGTGGGCTATGGCGATACCTACTTGTTGCAGGCCATTCTGGTGTGCGTGCTGGCGGGCATTAGCCCCTCTGGCGGCAAAGGCACCATTGTGGGTATATTGCTGGCTCTGGTATGCATACAGGTTCTGCAAAGCGCGTTCACACTGTGGCAGTTTACCCCCTATGCCAAAAAGATGATTTGGGGCATTATGCTTTTGGGACTGCTGTTCCTGAATAAAGCGGTGGATTCCATGGATATCAAACGGCAGAAAGCACTGTTGAAAAAGCAATTGGCCACAGGCACTACCAACGGGCTGCTGAAAAGCTAGCATTACCAATCGCTATACACCTAAACCGGCGAGGTCGTTTTCGCAACATGGGCTCGCCGGCTTGTTTCCTAAAAACGCGCACCTCCATTGAGTGTGCGCGTTTTTGCATTTATGATTATAGGCATGCTACCGCTACAGCAAAACTTTTTGCACCAGTGCCAGCTTCTCTGCACGGCTCAGTTGCTTAATTGCGTATTCGCGCTGCATGGCCTGCTGCTTGGTGTCGCACAGCTCTTGGTACAGCAGCTTTACAGGCAGCCTTGGCTTGGTATACTTGGCACCTGTACCTGCATTGTGTGCCGCCAACCGCTTGTGCAAATCATTGGTCCAGCCGGTATACAGAGTGCCGTCACGGCATTCCAAAATATAGACATAGTTATTGCTTTCCATAGCACCCGCTCATTGTTGTTTGTTCTGCCACATCTTCCAATGCCGCGCATCAAATATAATCCGAAATATAGGCCTTCTCGTCGGACACTACAGTATGTAAAAACTCCACAATTTCATCCTCGGCCTGCAATTTTTCAATGGTTTGAAGGTACCTTGCGTTCTGATACCCCATTAGCAATGTGGTAAGCGTGCCAATGGATAGTTTCACTATATTGTCAGTTTGCTTGCCCGCCTTTACCTGTGTGGCACCCTTTTTAAATGAAACCGTGAATGCATTTTGGTTCCATTCCAAAAGCGGATCATCCACCAAAAAGGTTAGCTCTTTGTCCTGCGGCGCTGCCCTAAAATGATAATTCTGCAAAAACTTTTCCGCATCCACAATGCGGCCCATCATATATGGGCGAATCGTCTCTTTTATTTCACTGTCGGGAAGCCAAAACGCAATCGGCTTGCTGTAATAGTTGCTGCCCTTCACCAATTCCAGCATGGATTCATGTGCGGTTACATAGTTCCACAGCCCCTTCCAAGCTTCGTATTCCAAACATACTATTTCCTTGATATAGAAGATATCATTTTGAAGCAGATACACCATATAGCCCTGTGGCGCATCGCAAGAGTCATAGTAAACCGCCACATTCACATCGCTTACTTCCCAGCGCCAATACTCCTCCCATACCAGTTCGTCCCGCACAATGCAGCCATGCGTTCCCACAGCAAAGCGGTCGTGTATGGCAGCTACATCTGCACTGTCTTGCTCCACACGCCCCACGCGCCCCGGAACGTCCAAGTTTTGAGGCAGCTGGGTATCCTTCATTTGAAAACCCATTTTATCGGAAATAAGCTCCCAGCCCTTTCTTCTGTAAAAGGGAATGGAATATGGGTACAGCAGCGAAATAGTTTGGTCGTTACTGCGCATATCGGCAAGTGCCTGTTTCATTAATTGAGACATCAGCCCCATACCCGCATATTCCGGATAGGTTGCCACGCCGGTTACCAGCCCCATCTTGTATATAGAGCCCCTTATGTTCATTTTAAGCGGGTAAGTAGCTATTTGAGATGCCAGCTTCTGCCCTTCAAACCAGCCCAACACATAGGCACCCTTCAGCACCGGAGATTTGGACGCACGAATCTCCTCTTCCTCCCACCCCACTCGGGATAGGTCATTCTCTGTTACCTGAAAGGCATAGCGAAGCAATTCATTGTACTGCTCTAAATGGCTTTCATCCAATTTTTTCATTTGAAGTTTTTCATGCATACCCTATATTCTCCCAATATTTTCTATTATAGTACCACCACACGCCCCTGAAAGCAATTGTGTTGTTGGGGGGAAATTCCTATTATGATATAATATATAAAAATAATTTCAATTTTTGCTATGTTGTTCTTAACGTTATAAAATGGAGGATTGTATTTTGAATACACAAAGCTATTTTACATACAATACAAAGCTGGGAAAACTAACGCTGGTGCAATGCAATAAAAAGCTATGCGGCCTGTATTTTGGCAAGCGGGATATACAAGGCGCGCAGCAAAAAACCACACTTCTGGATGAAACGGCAAAGCAGTTGGACGAATACGCAACAGGCAGCCGAACCACTTTCGACCTACCCATACTGCTGCACGGCACAGAATTTCAAAAACAGGTGTGGAATGCACTGCTGCAAATCCCCTACGGCAGCACCGTTTCCTACAAGCAAATTGCCCAAAACATAGGCAACCCAAAAGCCTGCCGCGCTGTGGGGCTTGCCAACAACAAAAATCCCATTTCCATTGTGGTGCCCTGCCATCGCGTGGTGGGCACAAACGGCTCGCTAACGGGCTATGCGGGTGGGCTGGAGTTGAAGAAAAAGCTGCTGGAGCTGGAGCAACAAAACAGCAAACGTTAACCGCTATTTGTGATACTTCCCGGTAATTGTTTCAATTGCAATTTCCACCACTGCCGTTTTTTCTATCATGGCCATGGGCATGTTGTCCGGCGAAAGCTGCGGTGTATATTTGCCCACAATTTTCGCCAAGGCATTTTTTTTGGCATCAAATTCCATTATCACAGAGGCTTTCCCCACCAGTATCACGCTCTGGTATTTTGCGCTGGCGTTGCAAGAGGTTCCCCCTGCATTCACGGTAATTCCATCCATATTAAAAACGCATACGCTTACATTGGGGTTGGCCGTTAGGTTCTCCATTTTTTGCCCCTTGGGCAACCCATGTACATACAGTTTTCCCTCTGCATATACAAAGTTCAGAGGCACTGCATAGGGTGTGCCATCTGCATTGATTGTGGCCAGCACTGCAACATTTGCTTTTTCTAACAATTCCGCCATTTCGTTCTGATTCAATTGATTGGTTTGCATTTTCTTCTGCATAGTTTGCCCCATTTTTTCTTTTTAGTATATCACAGAATGCACATCCACAATAGAAAAACCAGAACCGCTCTGAAAGAATCCACTTGACAAGCAAACTATCTGCATCTACAATCAAACACGTTTCAAACAAGTATATAGGCAGGCGAAACAGATGCCAAAGAACACAGCAAAAGCGCACTGCACTATATGTGCCCTAGCTGCTATTGAAGAATACCATTTCCACCTTTTTGCACTACGCACGAAGCAATATAGCTTGATTTATGACTAGGAGAATAAGCTACCATGAACAACAAACAGCTAACGGACTATTTTAACACTTCCATCAAGCAATTGGTGGATGACATACTGAAAAATACATTGAATAATCCTAAGGAAACAGCTTTTTTAATGCGCTTTGCAAAAGCCAGCAGAAAAGCCGAGCAAGTTCGCACCCGCCACGAAAACGCCGGAAAGCATATTCCCGCGTTTCTTATTTCCAGCATTGCAGATACCTGCAACCTAACCTGCACAGGCTGCTATGCAAGAGCCAACGGCAGTTGCGGTAGCAAGGAAAAAAAGGGGCTGCTTTCCCCGCAAGAGTGGGCAGACATTTTTAAACAGGCAAGGGATGCCGGCATTGTGTTCAGCTTAATTGCAGGGGGCGAGCCCTTGCTGCGCAAGGATGTGCTGGAGCAGGCCGCTAGCATTAGGAATATGGCTTTTCCTGTATTTACCAACGGTACATTAATCAACAAAGAGTATCTTAGCTTTTTCGATAAAAACCGGAATATACTTCCCATACTTAGCATAGAAGGCGGCTTGGAAAGTACAGATAAAAGACGCGGCACAGGAACCTATGGTGAATTATACAAAACGATGGGGGCACTGCAATCATCCAAAATATTGTATGGCGCTTCGGTTACCGTTACCACAGAAAACCTGTTGGAAGTAACCTCTTTGGAGTTTATAAGTGAATTGAAATCAAAGGGCTGCAAGCTGGTATTTTTTATAGAGTATGTACCTATAGATGGTGATACCGCCCATCTGGCACTGAACGATGCCGCCCGCAGAAAAATGGAAGCACGCCAAGAACTTTTGCGAAAGGAAAAAGAGCCACTGGCGTATCTCTCCTTCCCGGGAGACGAGCAGTTTATGGGCGGTTGCCTTGCTGCGGGGCGGGGCTTTTTTCATATCAACCCCTATGGCGATGCCGAGGCCTGTCCTTTTTCGCCCTATTCGGATATCAACCTAAAAACGCATAGCCTGCTAGAGGTGCTAGAGTCCCCCTTTTTCCAAAAATTGCAAGCAGAAAGGCTGGTAGGCGGCGAGCACACCGGTGGCTGCGCGCTGTTTGAAAGAGAAAAAGAAGTGCAAGCACTGCTGCAAAACCGTCTGTAACAACGCTTTGCCTCATGCCTCAAGAATGAACAAGACTCTATGCTTTCCGAAAAGCTATTTTCTTGTTTTTTTTATGATTTTTTTTGTAATCTATTGAACAAAATTTGCATATATGAAAATATAATTCAATTATATTGAAGAAATAGATATGAATATTGACAATATATTTTCATAAGACTATAATGGCAATTAGAAAATAATTTAAAAATATGCATTCGCATCACCTAACTGAAAGTGAGGAAAATTGAAGATGAAACTAGGTTTTTTCGCTGCTAACTATGCACATTTGTCGCTAGAAGAAGTGGCAAAAATTATGTGTGAGCACGGCTACGAAATGATGGAAATTCCCGCATATATTGGAAATGGGCAATTTGACTGTGATGAAATCATTAAAGGGAACAATGCCGAGAACCTGAAAAAAACACTTGCAAATTATGGCATAACTATTTCAGGTCTTTCCAACCATGCAGATTCTCTTCTGATACTGGGTCCTTGGGATGAAGATACCGATAATTTGTACAAGGGCACAAAAGAAGAAAAAATTAAGTACGGTACCGATAGCCTAATCAAAACGGCACAGGCCGCAAATGCGCTGGGCGTTCCTGTGGTAAATGGCTTTACTGGTGTTACCAACTGGGGCAGATACTTCCCCTTCCCCAACCCACAGGGCTGGGAAGATATGGAGCGTGATTTTGTACGCTTGTTTACCCCCATACTAGATAAATTTAAAGAATATGGCGTGAAATTTGCCATAGAGCCGCATCCCAACAATATGGTTTATGATATTCATACTGCAAAAAGAGCCATAGAACTCGTGGATGGACACCCCTGCCTTGGGTTCAATCTGGATCCTGCAAATCTCATTTATTTGGGGCTACGTGTGGAAAACTTCATTGATTCATTGGGTGACCGCATCTTCCATGTGCATGCCAAGGATGGCGAAATTGTGGAACACAACCTGCAGTACGGCGGTATTCTAATGCAGGGCGATTGGCAGCGTTTGGATAGAGCCTTCCGTTTCCGCATTCCCGGCTGGGGCAGTGTGCCGTGGAAAAAAGTTATTACAGAGCTAGCCATGGTAGGATACGACTATGTGCTAAGCTACGAGCATGAAGACGTAACCATGAGCGTGGGCGATGGCGTGGAAAAGGTGGCACCCTTCCTAAAACCATTGCTAATCAAAGCGCCATACGAGGGCAGAAAAGACAAGATATTTAACAATCCAAGAAAATAATGTAATACTCTACCATTATATAGGAGAAAAAAATTGAGTTATAAAGATACGCTACTAAGCCCATTTAAAATAGGCAACAAAACATGCAACAACAGGTTTTTTGTGCAGGCAATGGAATGTACCGATGCGGATGCAGAGGGCAACCCTACCGACCTTACACTAAAACGATATGAAAATTTATATCGCGGAGACTGGGGGCTTATCGATCTGGAAGCTATTTCCATCACTCAGGAAAGTCGCTCTCGAAAAAACCAGCTTCTCATACAGCCTCAAAACGAAAAGCCGCTGGCACAGTTTATGAAGCGACTGAAAGAAGTGAACGACCGCCCATTGATGGTGTTTCAATTAACGCATTCCGGCGAAATCAGTAATCCAGAATTTTCACGCAGAGTAACAGTAAACCCTTCCTACACCTATGGTGGCGATCTGCTTTCGGAAGAGGAAGTGGACAGCATTATAGACAACTTTGTGCTTGCCGCCAAAATTGCGCAGGATGTAGGCGCAGATGGCATAGATATGAAGCTGTGCCACGGGTATTTGGGTTCGCAAATACTGCGCCCCTTCAACAGCCGAAACTGGAAGTATGGCGGCAGCTGGGAGCGCCGCAGGCAGTTTGCATTTGACCTTTACGAGAAAATTACAAAAGCCGTAAACGATAAGAACTTCCTAATTGGTTCCAAAATTTCCGCATGGGAGGGTTTCCCCGGTGGATTTGGTACAGATGGCCCGGATTCCCCCATCATAGATCTAACAGAACCTTTGGATTTGATAAAAGGACTGGAGGAACGCGGCGCTCAATACATTGTGCAGTCGGCTGGCAGCCCCTCCATCACCATATCGCTTACACAAGCTGCGAAGGATCACCCATACATTGCCTACCTGCACCCCACTTTCCAAAAGGCATTCAAGTCTGTATTGAAGCCGGAAACCGTGCTGATTGGCTCAAACTATTCCGTATGGGGCAAGGGCAACAAAAACCTGCAAATGGTAGACCCCAAGGAAAATACGATGTTTAAAGTAGGCGCAAAGAATATAGAGCGTGGCATTGTGGATATGATTGGCTGTGGCAGGCAATCCTTTGCGGATCCCCTTATGCCCAAAAAGTTGCAGGAGGATAAGGAACAGGACATTAAGTACTGCACCATTTGCGACAACTGCCTAGAGCTGCTGATTCGCCAAGAGCCCATTGGTTGCTGCACCTTCAACAAGTATTATACCCAAGTGCTGCAAGATGTGCGCAAAGCAAAGGGCAAGCTAACCCAGAACCACACCTGATGCTAGTTCCGATTTAAAACCTTTGTTTTAAATCGCGCGCAATATGCGCGATTCGAAAAATGTTTTTTCCTTTTTCGAGTGGGGTTGTCGTTCAGCAATGATTTCACCCAAAATGCGGAGCATTTTGGAACTGCCGTATGGCAGTGATAGAAAGATCACTTTTGCGTTATTTCTATCTGGAATCGGTATGAGAAAGCCACGCAAAACAAACAATAATGCTACTGATATAAAGGATGAATGGATGAATAACGACTCTATTAACGCACGTCAACAGGCAATCTATGAATACGTAAGTGCCCGCAGCTTTACTGCTATAAATGAGATTAGCAAGGCGCTGCATATAAAGCCGTCCACTGTACGCAGGGATATCAAAAAACTGGAAGCGCAAAACAGAGTGGTTTCCTTTCATGGTGGCGTGTCGGTAGACACAGGCTATGAAAAATACGAGCTGCGCACATTGAAAAATGCGGAAGAGAAGAAGAAAATTGGCCTAAGAGCCGCTATGCTGGTAGAGCCAAATGACGCTATTTACATTGGCGGCGGCTCTACCAACTATGAATTTGCGAGGGCACTTAGCATACGGGATGACCTGAAAAATGTATTTGTTGTGGTATCCTCTGTCAATACTGCCTCTGTATTTTTACACAAAAGCAATTTTAAAGTAATGATACCGGGTGGCGAATTCACAACCATTCACGAAAGCATGACATCCCACACCGCACTGGAATTCATGAAAAACTTTAACTTTAAAAAGGCGTTTGTGGCGACTCAGGCAGTGGATACACACTTTGGCTATACCAACCCCACTTTCGAGCTGAATGAGCTGAAAAAGGTGATTGTAAAGCATGCCCAAAAAATGATATTGCTGTGTGACCACACCAAAATAGGCAGAGCCGATCCCTTTATCACTTGCGGAATAGAGTGTATTCACACAATCATAACCGACCACAACGAAAAAACACAGCCTATGTTGCGCGAGATGGCCAACATGGGAACAACAATAATAGAAGTATAAGAATAAAAGTATAAGGAGCAAAGAATGGACGCAAAACAAGCAGCGCAAATGATAGATATCAGCGCAGTAAGAACACACAACACATGGGCAGAAATTCAGCAAATTGTAAACTATGCAGATACCTATAAGTTTATAAATGTACATGTGCTTCCCTGTTGGGTAAAGCAACTTTCACAGCTGCTGGCACCCATAGATGGGGTATACGTAGGCGCTCCGGTGGGGTTTCCCGGCGGGGCACACAAAACCGAAACCAAGCTTTTAGAAGCCAAATTGCTGGTGGAAGATGGCGTGGAAGAAATGGACATTGTAATGAATGTGGGTAAATTTAAAAGTGGCGAGCACAGCTATGTGCTGGACGAGCTGCAACAAATTATCGCCTGCAAAGGCAATGCCCTAACCAAAGTAATTATAGAGCTAAATTGCTTGGATGATGCTGAAATAGAGCCTGCCTGTGAGCTGGTGATAAAAAGCGGTGCAGATTTCTTGAAAACAGGCACTGGCTGGGTGCCGGGCAATGCAAATATAGAGCGCATACGTAAAATAAAAAGCATTTTAGGAGATCGCCTAAAGGTAAAAGCTGCAGGCGGCATTAGAACGCGGGAAGAGTTTTTGCAGCTTTGCAGTATGGGTGTGGAACGTTTTGGTATCAACACGCAGTCTGCACTGGAAATTGTGGAATCCTTCAAATAGCTCGCCCACAAGAATTTTAGCCGTTTTGTGATACTAAAAAAATGTTTACAAAAATACACTTGTACTTTTTAGCGATTAATGGTAGGATATTGAACGAAATAGATCGCAAATGCTAACGAACGAGAACAAACGCGAGATATTACGAAAACAAAACAAAAGTATTACGATATTTTAGTTTTAAGCTACAGGTAGAACGGGTATAAAGGAAATGAAATATGGATACGCAAAATTATTTTTTTCACCCATGCGTGCCCGAGCCCGATGCCAAAATAAAATAAGGCTCACAACGGAAAGACCGTTTGAGAATAGAAACACAAAAAAACAGGAGGAACAAGAATGAAAAAAACTTTAATGATTGCACTTAGCATCATCCTGGTTGTGGCACTGCTTGCAGGTTGCTCACAGCCTGCACCCGCTGCTGCAACAGAAGCACCTGCTGCTGATGCTGCAACAGAGGCACCCGCTGCTGATGCTGCAACAGAGGCACCCGCTGCTGATGCTGCAACAGAGGCACCTGCTGCTGAAGCTCCCGCTGCCGATGCAGGAGAAAAGCCTTTGGTAGGTATTTCTGTACCTAGCAACCCCACAGGTTGGGTAGGCGCAGTTCAATGGGCAGCCAA
The DNA here is from genome assembly GCA_964592125.1 of uncultured Christensenella sp. Taxonomy (GTDB): domain Bacteria; phylum Bacillota; class Clostridia; order Christensenellales; family Christensenellaceae; genus UBA5399. The sequence continues at coordinate 16,713 of CAZQBV010000018.1, read as the reverse complement.
AAAAACTGCTGACGAACTGGGCTTGAACTACACCTTGGCTGCTTCGGAAAATGTAAACGACCAAGCCAACAAAATTGACGAGCTGATCCAGCAGGGCGCACAGTATATCGTGCTGTTCCCAGAGAATGACGAGCTGGCAGTTGCCGCGCAGAAAATCAAAGACGCCGGCATTACACTGATAAACTTTGACCGCACACTGGGTGATGTGGAACCCGACTACTACATAGCTGGTGATAACGCTGAAATGGGTCGCTTGGGCGCACAGTACATTGTGGACAAGCTGGCTGAGGAAGGCATTGAAAACGGCAAGGTTGCCATTATGAACATCCCCAACTATGGTGCTATTTTCCAAGAACGCGTTGATGGCGCAAAAGAAATTTTCGCACAACACGAGAACATTGAAATCATTGGCGAGTGGGCTTCGGATGACGGCGCTCCTGAGACTGTACTGCCTGTTATGACAGACATACTGAATGCCAACGATCACATTGACGCAATCTACTCTACAGATGACGAAATGTCCAAAGGTATTTTGCAGGCTCTTAAAGAGCAGAACCGTACAGACATTAAGGTAATCACAGGCGGTGGTGGAGCTCAATCTTACTTCGCTATGATGAATGAGTTCCCGGACATCTGGGTTTCTTCACAAACATATCCCCCATACATGATGTCTGATGCAATCAAGCTGGTAGCCGGCCTGATCAATGGCGAAACATTTGAGTCCAGAGTGATCATTCCTCCGGTGAATGTAGATCGCACAAACTTTGAGCAGTTCCTTTCCAGCTATGGCATAACAGCAGACGCACCTTATTAATATACTGGAATTGAATTGATATCTGGCAGGGCAATGCACTGCCAGATATTTCATACAATACAGATAAAAAGTACAGGACAAATTTTTTGTCAGTTATTCAATATACAGAATACAAATATAAGGAGACATGCATAATGGAATATGCATTGAAAATGGAAGGCATCAGTAAAAGTTTCAGCGGCGTGCCGGTGTTGATTGATGTGGATTTAAAGGTTGCTTCCGGTGAAATTCATGCGCTATTGGGCGAGAATGGTGCAGGGAAAACAACGCTAATGAACATATTGGGCGGCGTTCTTCCTATGGACAAGGGCGAAATTGAATTGTTTGGTAAAAATGTTAAGATTACTAGCCCTGCAGTTGCGCAAAACTCTGGCATTGCATTTGTGCATCAGGAGTTGAATGTGGTAAATGACCTGTTGGTCTACGAAAACATGTTTTTAGGCCAAGAACTTAAAAACAAGGTGGGTGGATTGGACAAAAAGAACATGATCCGCAAAACAAAGGAAGTTTTCGACCGCATGCATGTGGATATCAATCCGTCGGCTATGGTGCGCGACCTGCAGGCTTCATATAAACAAATTGTAGAAATTGCAAAAGCAATTTTAATGGACTCCAAGCTTATTATTATGGACGAACCCACCACCTCACTCACACAACCCGAGGTAGAAAATGTGTTTGCCATAATGAATAATTTAACCAAAGAGCATGGAGCAACCATTATATTCATATCCCATAAATTGGGGGAAGTGGTGCAGTTTTGCGACAACTTTACTGTGCTTCGCAATGGCGAAGTGGTTGGTTCTCAGCAAATTAAAAGCAACGAGGGTGCTTGTGTTAGCCAGTCCGATATTGCCCGTATGATGGTGGGTAAAAACGTGTTGGATGTGGAAGTATTCCAGCCGCACGATATAGGCGAAGTTGTTTTGGATGTAAAAAACCTAAACATAGATACACGCGTAAAGGATGTAAGCTTTCAATTGCATGCCGGTGAAATACTGGGAATTACAGGTCTTTTGGGAGATGGCAAAGACGAGTTAGTTCGTGCATTATTTGGCGATTTGCCAGTAAAAAGCGGCACGATAGAGAAAAATGGAAAGCAAGTAAAGTACAACCATCCTTCCAAAGCAAAAAAAGAAGGCATTGGTATGCTTCCCTCCAACCGTAAAGAAAATGCAATTATAAAAGATCTTTCCGTTATTGAAAACTTAACAATAGTTACTTTAGACAAATACACCACCGGCCCTACACTGCAGAGGAAAAAAGAACTGGCCATCGCCCAAGAATACAAAGAAAAGTTGAATATAAAGGTTGCAAACCTTTCCAATTTAATTGTAAGCCTTTCGGGTGGTAACCAGCAAAAGGTGGTATTGGCAAAATGGCTTACGGCAAATCCGGATATTATGATACTGTCCAACCCCACACAAGGTGTGGACGTGGGTGCCAAAAACGAAATATACGGTATTATTATGGACTTGGCTAAAACAGGTATGGGGATTATCATTACCTCCGGCGAAGCGCAGGAAGTATTGAAATTATGTGATCGCGTGTTAGTGATGTATCATGGTGAAATGAGGGGCGAGCTTCAAAGAGCGGAGCTATCCGAAGAGGCTATTATGATACTGTCTACCGGCGGAATGTTAGATTAAGCAAAGGAGCTTCAATTATTATGGAGAAAGTAAAAAAATCAGGAGTAACCGGTTGGCAAAAATTTATTAGGGAATATAGCATTGTACTGATCACAATAGGTGTTATTGTGGGTGCGGTTATTGCTGTTTCCTTAAAGTATGGCACCCCTACCAAGTTTTGGGATGCGCAAAATTTCATCAACATCTTACGCGCCAATTCCGTGGTGGGCATTATTGCCTTTGGTATGGCATTTGTAATTATTTCAGGTAATATAGACCTGTCTGTTGGTTCGCAATTGGTTATTGTGGGGCTGCTAATGTTCAATGTGCTGAATAGCACAGGCAGCATCTTCCTAGCCATATTAATAGCGGTGCTTTTCAGTTGTGCGCTTTCTATGGGTGCTGGCCTTATTGTAACAAAAGGGCGTGTTCCCTCGTTCATTGTAACTTTAGGGTTGCAATATGTTTACCGATCGCTCTCTATCTTCGCAATGAGTTCGGGTGGCGTCACGGGAAACGTGGATGCATTTAAGGCCATTGCCAATACCGATATTCCATTGTCATTCAAAATGGATGGTAGCCCCAATGTGGTGTTTCCAACCATGATCTTTTATTTCATTGCAATATTTTTAATTTACTTCTATATTTCAAAATACACCGTGCTGGGCAGACGCATTTATGCAGTGGGTTCAAACGAACAGGCCACAAAGCTTTCCGGTATCAATACGGACTGGGTAAAAATTATGTCGTTTGCGCTGCTAGGCATTGCGGTTGCAGTGGCAGCCATTATGGAAGGCTCCCGTATGAATTCCATGAACTCCTCCTCCTCTGGTAATGGTTACGAGCTAAACGCCATTGCTATGGCAGTGGTGGGCGGCATCGCCATGGAAGGTGGCAAGGGCAGCATGATAGGCACACTGTTTGGTATTCTAATTATGGGTATTATCAATAACATTCTTACCATTATGGGTATGGATGTGTACCTGGTAAATGCCGTAAAGGGTGCCATTATCATTATTGCCGTACTGTTGCAACACAAGAGCAAAAACCAATAATATAACAGTTTGAGGTGAAACCAATGAAAGCAAGAATGTTGCCGCTGTATTTTAGTGCAGCGAATGAACGGGAACGCGGAGAATTTGATACACAACTGAACAATTTAAAAGAAATGTATGGGGATGTTGCAGAGTTTTTACAGCCCGTATGCGTGGGAGACAAGGCACCAGATGCAGACGCCATTGTGTTTCCCCAATTGATAGGCGCAGCCTTTAAGGACAGTGAAAAACTGATGCAATACAACCTGCCAATGGTAGTGCTAACCTCTAGGTTTGGCACAGTGGAAATGTGGGACTGGGAGATTGTGACCTTTCTACGCGAAAAGGGCATGAATGTATTTTCTCCCTACAACATAGAACTTGCCAAGGTAATCATTCGGGCAATTGCTACCAAAAAACAGCTTTCCACAGGCGCAAAATTCCTAATGTTTCAGGATAGCCCGGGCGAGGGCATGCAGGCCTATATTTTCAAGCGCTTTTATTGGTGGGAGCAGGAATGTACCGATCGCCTGCAAAACACCTTTGGCGTAGAGCTGATTTACCGCAGCTATAAAGAGGTAAACCAGCGCGCACAGCAAATACCCGACCAGCAGGCCAAAGACGTTTCTGCCGATTGGAACATCTGCCAAGAGGGCGTAAGCGAAAAGTCTTTTCTTTCCGCAGTAAAGCTATACATTGCCGTAAAAGAAGTAATAGACGAAATTGGCGATGTGCAGGGCGTGGGCGCAAACTGCCTAAACGAGTCTTTCAACTCGGAAACAACCCCTTGCTTGGCTTGGAATATGTTGTTTGAACGCGATGGCATCATCTTTGCTTGTGAGGGCGATACGCTTACTATGCTAAGCACCTTTATACTGTATCACTCTTTAAAGCAACCCGTAATGATGACAAACCTGTACCCCTTCCTAGTGGGCATGGCCGCACTGGCACACGAGAAGATAGATAAATTTCCGGATATAGCAGACCCCGACAACCATGCGCTGGGCGTGCACTGTGGCTACTACGGCCTAGCAGCACGGCAGGGTTGCTCCAAATGGGTTATGCGCCCCAAAGCACTGGGCATTGTGGATGAAAACGCAATTGTAATTGATTGCGAGTTCCCCAAAGGGCCTATCACACTGGCAAAAATTTACCCAGATCTAAAACGCTTCAGCATTATAGAGGCGGAGATAGAGGACTATGTGCAATACCCCGGCTCGGACTGCCTAAACGGTGCACTCATCCGCTACAACGATGGGCACAAAGTAATGGAAATGCTGTGTTCTCACCACTCGCTGATTGTGGTGGGCAAGCAAAAGCCCGCACTCACGCAGCTTGCCAAAGTGTTTGGCTTCGAAGTAGAATCGGTCTAAAAAGAAAAAATCTATCATGAAAGACCGTTTCGCTACGGTCTTTCATTTCACTTTACCACACGACTAAAATCTTTAGGAGGCGTAGATATGAAGATAGGAATAGACAGTTATTGTTACCACCGTTTTTTCGGTGAGGTGTATGACGATCAGGTGGCACCGGAAAAGAATATGACTATGGAGGATTTTCTGGCAAGGGCAAGCTACCTTGGGGTAGATGGCGTATCGTTGGAATCTTGCTTTTTCCCCAGCTTTGATCCGTCTTACTTGGCCGAACTAAATGCGCAATTGGACTCGTATAAATTTGACCGCGTATTTGCATGGGGGCACCCCGATGGCCTAGAGCGTGGCGGCAGCCCGCAGGCCTTTGAAGAAATGAAACGCCTGATCCCCTGCACAAAAATGATTGGCGCAGATGTAATGCGCGTTACAGGCTCCAGCCTAATGTTCCGTCACGAGGATCACGCACCGCAGGTGAAGGCTCTGATAAAGCAATTCAAAGAAGCCGTGAAAATTGCTGAAGACAATGGCGTAAAAATGGCGGTAGAAAACCACATAGACTACACTGCGGATGAAATTCTGCAAATAGTGGAGGGTGTGGATTCCCCCAACTTTGGTGTGAATTTCGACACTGGCAATTTCCTGCGCCTGCTGGATGACCCCATTGCGGGGATGGAAAAGCTTGCTCCCTTTGTGTTTGCCACACACATAAAGGATCTAATGCCCGAACCGGCAGCCAAACCTACCGACTGGTTCTTCTTCGCAGGCGTGCCTGTGGGCATGGGGCTTATCAACAACCAGAAGCTGGCAGAAATACTTTCCAAGCACAACTACAAGGGCTTCCTTGCAGTGGAAATAGACCACCCGCATAGCGACTGGGCTGGGCTGGAAGACGAAGCCGTGGGTATTAGTGTTAAAAACCTGCGCAAAATTGGAAATTCACTGAAATAGGAATGATACTAATGCCGATTTAAAACCTCTGTTTTAAATCGCGCGCAGTATGCGCGAATCGAAAAATGTTTTTTTCATTTTTCGAGTAGGAATGTCGTTCAATAGTAATTTCATCTAAAATGCAGAGCATTTTGGAACTGCCATATGGCAGTGATAGAAATATCGCTTTTGCGTTATTTTTATCCGGAATCAGTATGATATAGTAAAAAAGGAAGTAGCAACTATGAAAAAGAATTTAAACATTGCGCTGATTGGCGCTGGATTTATGGGCAAGGCACACAGCTTTGCATGGTCCAATGTAGCAAAATTTTATGAGCTGGATTACAACCCTGTGCTGAAAGTAATCAGCGGTGTGGATGATGATCTTCCCGCATTTGCGGCAAAATGGGGCTGGGAGAATTACACAAAAGATTGGAAGGAAGCCGTGAACCGTGCAGATGTGGACATTGTGGATATTTCCGCACCCACGGCAATGCACAGCGAGATTGCTGTGGAAGCTGCCAAGGCCGGCAAACACATCTTTTGCGAAAAGCCCTGTGCCATTGGTTTTGAAAATGCAAAAAAGATGGCAGATGCAGCACGCGAAGCAGGCATTGTACATTACCTAAACCACAACTACCGCCGCGTACCCGCCGTGGCCTATGCTCGGCAATTGATAGAAGAAGGCAGGTTGGGCAGAATATACCAATACCGGGGCGTTTATTTGCAGGACTGGGTGATGAGCCCAGACTTCCCCCTTACCTGGCATTTCAGCAAAGAAAAGGCAGGCGGTGGCCCCCTGTATGATTTGACTTCACATGCCGTGGATTTGGGGCGCTTCCTTGTGGGATCAGAGCTGAAAGCGGTGACCTCTGTACAGCAAACCTTTATTGAAGCACGGCCACTGCCCGGCAAAGGTGCTGCCACTTTTACAGCCGGCAAAGGCGATAGCAACGAAATGGGTCGCGTGGAAGTGGACGATGCCAGCGTTATGATTGCAGAGTTTGAAAACGGTACCCTAGGTACCTTCGAGTCATCTCGGTTTGCTGGTGGACGCAAGAATTACAATACCTTTGAAATATATGGTAGCAAGGGATCCATCGCTTTCAATTTTGAACGCATGAACGAGCTGGAATTTTTGGATCTTACCGATCCTGCAGATGAGCAGGGCTTCCGTACCATACAGGTAACCAACATGACGCACCCCTATGCAGGCGCATGGTGGGCAGCTGGTCATGGCATTGGCTACGAAAACACGATGGTAAATGCCACTGCCGATTTTATAAAAGCCGTGCAGGACAACAAGCAAATTACACCCAACTTCTACGATGGCGAAAAAATCATTCAGGTACTGGATGCAGCAATGCTTTCGAATGAACGCCGCGCACGGGTGCTAGTTTCGGAAATTGGTGGTAAGGTATGACACCAGAGATAAGGCATATTGTAGCTTTTACGCTAAAGCACAAAAAGGACAGCGCCGAAGCGAAACAGTTTATTGCTGATTCCAAAAGAATATTGGGCGCTATTCCCTCGGTGGCGGCATTTGACCAATGCTATCAGACAAGCCCCAAAAATGAGTTCGATTATGCCTTTGTATTCGACTTTTTGCGGGAAGAGGACTACAACGCCTACAGCATGCATCCCGACCATGTGCAGTATGTAAAGGAACGTTGGGAAACAGAAGTAGACAAGTTTATGGAAACCGATGTGCGAGACATTATGTAATAAACATTCCAGAAAAAACGTTGTAAAAAAGACCGTGTGATAAAAAACACGGTTTTTTTATCCTTCCTACGCAAAATGAAATTTAAACGCCAACAATATGGTTTATAGTATATACAAGAAAAAATATTGTTGGAGAAAAAATGGCAGACAATCAAACATATGAAACAATAGATGCATATATTGCCTTGCATCCCCCAGAAGTGCAAGCCAAACTAAAGGAAATGCGTGCAATTATAAAAAATGCAGCACCCACGGCAGGCGAAAAAATAAGCTGGCGTATGCCTACCTTCACCTTAAATGGTAATTTGGTTCACTTTGCCGCATTCAAAAAGCATTTGGGGTTTTATCCGGGTGCAAATGGGGTAAGTCACTTTTTGGAACAACTACAGGGATACAAAACATCCAAGGGGGCAATACAGTTTCCCTATGGCCAGCCGCTGCCCCATGAATTGATTGCGGAAATTGTGGCATTCAGAATAGAGGAGAACAAACAAATTGCGCAAAACAGAATGGACAAGAAAGGCATATGAGTGTATTACACTTATGTTTTGCTAAAATATTACGAAATTATAGTATCTGATACAGAGAGGAAACATACGAAAATGGAAAAATTTGTGCCGTATCAAAAGCTTTCCAAGCGCAAGCGCAGGGAAAGAGACAAGCAACGCCGTAGCGATTGGGGAAATATGAACCCCATAACACGCAAACCGGCAAACCCAAAGGCCTACAACCGCAAAAAAACCCCGTATGGGAGCGATCCCTCCGACACGGGGTTTTTTTTCCTAAATGCTCTGTCGCTTTTCTATTTTGCCGTTTTCAGAAACAAAGAACGTACCGTTGTTTAAAGAACCTCTTTCGTTTTGAATATGCCTATTGCGCCAGCACAATAACAAGCTTATACTATACAGGCACACTGAAACAATAAACGGAGGGTAAACAAATATATGCCAAAGATTACATTTGACGAGATTAAGAAAAACAAACGAATACATACCCTAGTGCACAAAGCCAACGAATATTTAAACACCATTGGGTATACAGAACATGGCCCCCGCCATGTGGGCTATGTCAGCCGTATTGCAGGCGAGATATTGGCAGGGCTAGGCTATTCCAGTGAACGTATAGAGCTAGCAAAAATTGCCGGGTGGACACACGATGTGGGCAACATGATAAACCGCAAAATGCATTCCCTAACCGGCGCTGTAATACTTTTTGATGAATTGCAACAACTTGGGATGGAACTAGAAGATGTGTGCGACATATGCGCTGCAGTCGGCTCGCACGATGAAGAAATTGGCAAGCCTGTCAGCGATATTTCTGCCGCACTTATCATTGCAGATAAAGTGGACGCTTACAAAGCGCGGGTACGTGTAAACAGCAAGCAAATGGAGGATATTCACGACAGAGTAAACCTCTCCATCTATCAAACGCATGTATCTGTTTCCAAAAATGACCAATTGATTACATTTGAAATGCGTATGAAGGAACACGCCACACCCATGGATTTTATGGAAATTTATCTTAGCCGCATGAAGATGTGCGAAGACAGCGCGGCTTTTTTGGGCTGTACTTTTAAGCTGGTAATCAACGATTTGGTGATGAATCGTCCATGCGAAGACCAGCCGTAACAATAGTTACGGCTGGTTGCAGTTTCTTCAATCCCTTATTTTCATACTGCATTGTACACGCTAGCTGGCAATATACAGTGCAGCAAATTCCTGAATATGCGGTGTTAGTTCCTGTAGAAATGCAGCGCGTGCTGCTTTCGAATCATTTCCGCTCAGCATATGTTTTTGAAAATACAGCAACATCAAACCATAAAAGCTGGTGGAAAGGAAATCCACACTGTCCGCCACTGTGCCCTCTGGTTTTTTCGCTTTAGTGAAAAGCTCGCCTAGGTAGATCAATGGAATGATATATAGATAATTTGTATACATTTTGCGTATTTCTTCACTGTTGCTTTGCTCTATCATCATTACGCGAGTAAACTTTAGCAGCGATGCCTCTGTTAGGTACTCCAGAATAAGGCTTTCCGTTAAATGAAGAAAGGTTGCGCGGTTTACTTCCGGCATCTGTTTCAGCCCACTGCGCAGGCTTTTAATTGCCTTTCCGGCCTGTTCTGCATAGTCTGCCGCCAGGCTGTCCATCAGTGCCTGCTTATTTCTAAAATAGTTATACAGGCAGGTTTCCCGCCGGCCTATGGCCTTTGTGATATCCCTTACCGACACCGCGCTATATCCCTTTGCAGAGAACAATTTCAGTGCCGTATTTTGCAGTTTCTTTTTCATATCCATATACAAAACCCTCCCCTATACTATTTTTCAGTATATATAACAAACGTTACTGCGTCAAGCGCTTCTCCAGAAAATACAAAAGCCTCCCAACTGGAATGAGAGGCTTTTTGTAGATCAGCTTTGTTCAATCTTCCTTTTTCTTGTAGTCCGAGAGCACTTGTTTATAAATCTCTACCGTTTCGCGTATATCAGATATTTCATCTCGCAACTTCTCGTTTTCTTCCTCTAGCCCATTCAGCCGCACCTGCTCCATCTCCATTTTCTGATGGGATTTTGGAAGACTCTTGTCCTTGTTTTTCTGTGCTTTTTTCCGAGCTTCTTCCTCTGCCTCCAGCATCACCGCACCCCAATCGCCACGCTTTACATAGCGGGTGTGCAGCAATTCGTGAGAAAGCTTGCCTCCCGGCCTCCCTAAGAAGTCTTCGTAAATAGCCTGTATGGATGGGTTCTCGTGTGACATGCGCAGCTCTTTGGATTCATCCTCTGTATACAGCGCCATCTGTCGTTTTTCACGTACTTTTGCATCCTCGCTACGTGGCTGGCCACCACCGGTAATGCAGCCACCTGGGCAACCCATCACCTCTATAAAGTGATATGGGCATTTGCCGTCCATCAATTGCTCCATCAGTATCTTTGCCCCTGCAAGTCCGCTGGTTACAGCTATTTTCACTTCCAGCCCTTCCAACTGCTTGTATTCGGGCAATACATCTTCCAGCACCAGTGCGGCCTCTTTTATTTGCTTCAGCCCCACAATGGGTGTTACATGCAGGTTTTCAAAAGGCAGGTTTCGCCCACAAACAATGGCATACACCGTGCGCAATGCTGCCTCCATCACACCCCCGGTTAGGCCAAATATATCTGCAGCACCTGTAGAAAGCCCCAGTGGCTCGTCAAACTTTTCATCTTCCAACTCTGTAAAGTTAATGCCCCATTGCTTTATCATGCGTCCCAGCTCTCGTGTGGTAATTACGGCATCCACATTTGCCAAGCCATTGTTGAACATCTCTTCACGAGTAATTTCAAATTTTTTAGCCGTGCACGGCATCACAGAAACCACAAAAAGCTGCTGCGGATCTATGTTCAGCTTTTGTGCAAAGTAGGTTTTTGCCATTGCGCCCAGCATCATATGTGGCGATTTGCAGGTAGACAGATGAGGTGTAAGCTCTGGATAATAGTGCTCCATATACTTAATCCACCCGGGCGAACAACTGGTAATCATGGGAAGCACTGCTTTTTTACCTTGCACAAAAGCCATCACCCTGTTTAGGAATTCTGTGCCCTCTTCCATAATGGTCAGGTCTGCAGCCCAGTCCGTATCAAACACATCGTCCGAGCCAATTGCACGCATGGCCGCAGCCATCTTTCCTGTAACACTTGTTCCTGCCGGCATTCCAAACATCTCCCCCAATGCCACGCGCACAGCAGGTGCGGCCTGCATTACCACACGCGTGTATGGGTCGTTAATTGCATCCCAAACCTTGTGAATGGAATCTGTTTCATGCAGAGCCCCCACCGGGCAAACAATGGTACACTGCCCGCAATAGGTGCAGTCTGCATGTTCGATAGGAATATCCATAGCGGGGGCAATCACAGCATCAAACCCCCTGTGCTGCGGGGAAAGCACACCCACCCCCTGCACATTGTTGCACTCCGTAACGCAACGGCGGCACAGTATGCATTTGCTTAAATCCCGAGTAATGGAAGGCGACACATCCTGCACGTTTCGTGCGCTGTTGGTATCAAAAATTGTTTTGTCCTCCACCAGTTGCTCTCCCATCTTTTGCAGCTCACAGGTCTGGTTTCGGCTGCAGGCAAGGCAGTCTTTGGAGTGGTCGGACAGTAACAGTTGATACAACATTTTTCGTGCCTTTTGCACCCGTGTAGAGTTTGTGTATACCACCATATGCTCCTTTGCTTCGGTAATGCAAGAGGCCATCAGCGACTTTGCGCCCTCCACCTCTACCGAGCACATACGGCAGGCACCCGCCGCATGCACACCCTGCATATAGCAAATGCTGGGTATGTTAATACCCACACGCTTTGCCGCTTCCAAAATGGTGGTTCCCTGCGGTACGGAAACTGGCTTATTGTTTATCATCAAGTTTACCATTACTCTACCTCCTATCGCAGTGCAAGCAGCGCATTGCTTCTGCTATGGCATCTATCTTGTGGAAGCCCAGCACCACTTCGTCAAAGTTGTTACAACGCTCCTCCGGCTCCAGCATCTCCATTTCAAACTGCCCATGAGATACCAGTTCATCGCTGTCGTACATATCTGGTATGTCTATATCCTCTCCCTTGTTTAACACGCCATCGCCGCCTAGGTACACATCTATAGAGGATGCAGCTTTTTTTCCATCCGCAATTGCCCAAATCACTTCATCCGGGCCTCGGGCCACATCGCCACCCGCAAACACGCCCTCCGTTGTGGTCATCATGCTATCACGGTCTATCACAAACGTTCCCCAGCGAGTTACACCAATTTCCGAACTGCTGGCAAATGGCAGATCAGCATACTGGCTTACTGCAGGAATCACTGTATCTACCTCTAGCACAAATGAGCTATCTGTTATCTGCACAGTTTTGCGACGGCCAGAGCTATCAAAATTGCTCATTTTCCTGCGGCTGCATTCCACGCCTGTCAATCTATGCAAGTAATCTCCAATGAATTTTGTGGGAGATACCAGCTCCATAATTTCTACGCCTTCCTCTATCGCTTCCAGCACTTCCTCGCGGTAGGCGGGCATGGCGTCTATGGTGCGCCGATACAGCACCACCACCCTGTTTGCGCCCAGCCGTATTGCCGTGCGTGCAGAATCTATCGCTGTGTTTCCGCCCCCTATCACGGCCACCGTGCCTTCCAACGAAGTGATCTTTTTGCGGTACACATCTTTCAAGAAATCTATGCCGGGTATCACGCCTTCCAAATCCTCGCCAGGTATATCCACTTTTTGTGCAAATTGCGTTCCAGTAGCCACATAAATTGCATCATAAAAATTTCTCAGTTGTTTAAACTCTACATTTTTACCCACTGTTTTATTGTATATAATGTGCACACCCGATTGTTCTATCAGCTCTATTTCATGCTGCAGCACATCCTTGGGCAATCTGTAGCCCGGCACGCCAAAGGCCAACACCCCGCCCGCATGATTTTCCGCTTCCAGCACATCCACCTCGTAACCTATGCGTGTCAAATAATAGGCACAGGTAAGGCCAGATGCCCCCGCACCAATCACGCAAACTTTCTTCCCATTTTTGGGAAAGCTCAGCTTCATGGTATAGGGTTTTTCATGTTTGAAAGCATAGTCTGCCGCAAAACGCTTTAAGTTTCGTATGGAAACCGCCTCATCCACCGTATTCCGTCTACATTTGGCCTCACAGGGTCGTGTGCAAATTCTGCCACACACTGCGGGGAATGGATTTTCCAACATCACCAGATTGTAGGCATCGGTAAACCTGCCTGCCGCCATCAGCGAAATATAGCCAGGCACATTCACACCCGCTGGGCAAGTATTCTCACAAGGGGAAATAAACAACTCCGAACAAACGCCTGCACGGCAATATTTCTGGTAAATATGTTCTTCATATTCATCCCTAAAATGCTCTATGGTGGAAAGCAATGGGTTTGCCGCTGTTTGCCCCAGCCCGCACATAGCCGTTTGTTTTATGGTTTGCCCTATATCCACCAGCAGCTCTATATCGCCCTGTTTGCCTTTTCCCTCGGTAATGCGCTGTAGTATTTCCAGCATGCGCATGGGGCCAATTCGGCAAGCGGCACACTGCCCACAGCTTTCGTCACGTATAAAATCCAAAAAGAAACGTGCCGTATCCACCATGCAGGTGTCCTCATTCATCACCACCATGCCGCCCGATCCCATAATGGCGCCCAGCTTGTCTAGCGACTCGTAATCGGTAGGTACATTCAAATTTTCTTTGGTAATGCATCCGCCGGAGGGGCCGCCAATTTGCACGGCTTTGAATTTCTTGTCCCCCGGCAGGCCACCGCCTATTTTAAAAATAATATCACCAATAGAGGTGCCTATGGGCACTTCTATAATGCCTGCATTCACCACATCCCCCGCCAGTGCAAACACTTTGGTTCCCGGTGCATTTTTCACACCAAATCCTGCGTACCATTCGCCGCCTTTTCGCACAATTTTAGGAATATTGGCCAGTGTTTCCACATTGTTTATTATGGTAGGGCAACCATGCAAGCCCTTTTGGAATGGAAAGGGTGGTTTTTGCTTGGGCTCTCCCCGTTTTCCCTCTATAGAGGCAAGCAGCGCCGTTTCTTCCCCACACACAAAGGCTCCCGCGCCAATGCGTATATCCAAATCAAAGTGATAGTCCGTGTCAAACAAATTATTCCCCAGCAAGCCGCAGGCACGCGCCTGCTGTATTGCTTCGCTCAATCTCTCCACAGCAATGGGGTATTCCGCACGAATGTATACATAGCCTTGGTTTGCGCCAATTGCGTAGGCCGAAAGTATCATACCCTCTATCACCGCGTGGGGGTCGCCCTCCACAATGCTTCTGTCCATAAATGCGCCAGGATCGCCTTCATCCGCATTGCACACCATATATTTTTGTTTGCCGGGTTGGTCGTGCCCCGTTTTCAGCTTCACCGCCGTTGGGAAGCCCGCACCACCACGCCCGCGCAATCCAGATTTTTCCACTTCCTGAATAACCCACTCTGGCGATTTTTGCCCAATGGCCTCTGCTGCTGCCATATATCCATCCCGTGCTATATAGGCTTTTATATCGCTATACTCTATGCTACCGCAATTTTCCAGCACAATCTTCAGCTGAGATTTAAAAAACTCTATATCATCAATGTTGGGTATATGCTTGTGAAGGGATTCATCGTAGAAGGTATATTCTTCTAGTACCTCTCCATCCCGCAGATGTTTTTTTACAATTTCTCGTGTTTTTTCTGGTGTCAGTTTTGTATAAAAAATTCTTTCAGGTTCTATCAGCAGCATAGGGCCTGCAGCACATATGCCCATACATCCCGTTTCTATAATATTTATTTTTTTATCAATACCACTCTTTTTTATTTCATCCCGCAGCGCTTCTTGCACCGCCGCGCAATCCGAAGATACGCACCCCGCACCGCCGCAAACCAGTATGCTATTGTTGTACTGCTGTTCTTTTTTCAGGTATTCTTCCTTTATCTCCTGCAATTTTTTTGCAGATTTTATGGTTTCCTTATACATTGCTGTTCCCTCCTTTCTTAGTACTTGGAAAGTATTTCTTCCAGTTTATTTGGGTTCACCTGCCTGTATACCTTTTGATCTATCATAATGGCAGGCGCCAGCCCACAAGCACCTATACAGCGCGCTACCTCCAAGGAGAATTTTCCATCATCGGTGGTGTCCCCCAGCCCAATTTCCAGCAATTCTTCCAGCTTCTCCACCAATTTTTTACCCCCACGAACATAGCAGGCCGTTCCCATGCATACGCGAATGATATGCTCGCCCCGTGGTTTTGTTGCAAAAAAGGAATAGAAGGTTACTACCCCAGATACTTCCGAAAGCGGCATATCCATATTGTACGCAATAAATTTTTGCACCTTCATAGGTAAATGCCCATAAATTTCCTGCGCAGAATGCAATATTTGAATTAAACTTCCGCGATCCTTCTGGTAGTGGTCAATCACATTGGCAATTTGTTCAAATTTCTTTTCTTCCTTTGTATCTGTGTACAAAGTTTTCAAAATTGCTTGGTTCATACAGACCTCCTCTTAAGTTTTCTTGTGAAATTGTGGTATAGCAAAATATGATGTTATTTCCTAATTGTTCTTTTTAGTATAACAAATAAATATGATGAAATTATGTGCTTTGATTTTGAATACTAACTATTTTTTGCCTATGCAAGGGCTTAATTCGCTTTTTCATCACATTTCCATCACATTTATGCTTAAAGCATCTTGTATAACATCAACAAAAACCCCGCAGCACAGACTGCGGGGTATGCACGATACGAAATAAAAAAGTCCCTATCTCTTTTGAAAAGAAAAAACCCAAAAGGGCAGCGTATGAACCCTAATGTATAATACTAATCTCTAATAGAAATCGTTGCAAAAGCAATGATTTCTATAGCCGCATATGATGCGGCATCCAAACAGCTCGCTGTTTGGAAAGATCAGTATTGAACGGCTTTCTTAGCACAAAACACAAAAGTGTTTCGTGCTTCGTGCCTATGGCACGGATTAAAAACGTATAACGTTTTTAATCAAGAATTAGTATCAAAAAGTGTTCACCCAATTAGTTTTACTTCTTTACCAGCACCTGCACAATTTCCGAAATGTACAGCGTGTGATAGTCCTTTTCCGGGTACCACTGCTCGCAAAGCGCAGGTTCCAGAAAGGCTTGCTCTACATACGGCTGCACAAACAATTTCTTGCATACCAGCACCGTGTGCGCCTCTGCAAAGTAAGGTGTGCCATTCCAGTATGCCACAGTAAGCTTGCTTTTGCTTATTTTATCCTCATCTCGTCCAGACACACTGCCCAAATAGCCCAGTGTTTGCTTGTCTCCCTTCATTAGGGAAAGGGAAAATGTTTCCTGTGCGTCCACAAACTCTTTGGTGTAGCGCTGCGGCCGTATCACTGCAAAGGCAACATCCTTGCCCCACATTACCCCCATGCCGCCCCAGGAAGCAGTCATTGTATTCACCTTTGCCTGCTGCCCTGCGGTAATCAACATCCAGTCCTTACCCACTGCTTCAAATACGTTTAAATTTAGCTCTGCAGTTGTTATCTCTTTGAATTGATTCATTTTATGCGCTCCTTTTTCAGCTTCATCTGCTATGTTCTTTTGCTCTCACTTTACCATGTAGCAGCCAGTTTTCACAAGTCCAGACTATATAATACTAATCTCTAATAGAAATCGTTGCAAAAGCAATGATTTCTATAGCCGC
>CAZQBV010000017.1:0-37116 GCA_964592125.1 uncultured Christensenella sp. | reverse complement strand
TGCAATGTGGCACTGTGAACCCTGTCAGGTCCTGACGGAAGCAGCAGTAAGCGGTTAGCCGTGTGTGCCGCAGGTTTGCCTGTTCCGAGCTACCCGTCTGAATACCTCTTGTAAATTGTAATTCGAAGCGCGGTGTATGGCATTTAATTATAAAGGATTCCCGTTTTTACATGCGGGGCTTTTTTATTTATATCACTGCAATTTTCTGCTGGAATGCGCTTCAAAAATGGAGGCTAGTATGTCGCGTTATGTATGTATCAACTGTGGTTATATGATAGATTTGTCCAAGGGTGTCTCTGCCCAAAGCACTGCGCCAAATTTAAATGCCATGCTGAAAACAGGCTGCGGCTGGCACAAAAACCCCTCTGCTCGCCCGCTTGCCATTGCATTGCCACCCAACACAGCGTGGGAGGATGTACCCACCGCCTTCTGCTGCCCCAGCTGCGGAGCCGCAAAGGATATGATAGAGCCGCTTTGAACCAACAAAAAAGAACGCGCATTGCTACTTTCAACACGCGCTCTCTGTGTACATACAAATGCTAGGGTTTGCTTTAACCTTCTTTTGCCATACAGCACTTCTTATACTTTTTGCCGCTGCCACAGGGGCATGGCTCGTTTCGCCCCACTGTATTTTCGGCAACCGCCTGCTTGCTGGCACGCCACTCACGCGTAATTTCAGCGCGCCGCTCCTCCGCAAGCACATCATCCCATTCCGGAAGCGTATACAGCCACTTTGCCTTCGCTTCGTGCATGTTGAAATACAGCTTCTCCCAGTCAAACTCCAGCTTCACCGGTGTTTCTTCCTCCAGCTTTTCCAAATCAATTTCCTGCTTGAGGCTGGTGTTTGCACCATCAATAAAGCCCGCCATTACCACAGGCTCCAGCCCCAGGTTTTGCGCCACTTCTTTTAGCAATCCCTCACGCACTGCACTGGTATCCGCCAGTATTTTCTTATAAACTCCTGTTTCCTCTTCAAAGTATTCATCCCAAAAAGCCTGTTGTTGCTCTGGCGTTTGGGGCATAGAAGCCAAGTTCTGCCATTGTTCATACAAAGACATCTGTTATTTCCTTTCGTTATCCCTTTTTATTTACCATGTTACGTTAATACGCTTTGCCACTTCTTTGATAAAGTCGCCCGTATTCACTATCTTCTTATCTTCAAATTCCCAAAGCAAAGCCAAGTCTTTGGTCATCACACCCTCTTCTATTGTGCGTATAGAGGCCGCCTCCAACTCGTCTGCATACTTCACCAGCGCATCTATGCCATCCAGCTCTCCGCGCTTGCGCAGCGCGCCAGACCATGCAAAAATGGTAGCCATAGAGTTTGTAGAGGTTTCCTCTCCATCCTGATGCTTGTAGAAATGGCGTGTAACCGTTCCATGCGCCGCTTCATACTCGTATTTGCCATCCGGCGAAACCAGCACAGAGGTCATCATTGCCAGCGATCCAAAGGCTGTAGCCACCATGTCGCTCATCACATCACCATCGTAGTTCTTGCATGCCCAAATATAGCCACCATCCGAACGAATCACTCTGGCCACGGCATCATCAATCAATGTGTAGAAATACTCTATGCCAGCCTTTTCAAATTTTTCTGCATAATCCGCATCGTATATTTCTTGAAAGATGTCTTTGAACGTGTGGTCATATATTTTGGAAATAGTATCCTTCGTAGCAAACCAAAGGTCTTGTTTGGTATCCAACGCGTATTGAAAACAACTGTGGGCAAAGCTGCCAATGCTTTTATCTGTATTGTACATAGACTGCGCAATGCCGGCTCCCTCGTAATCAAATACATCCAAACGAGTTTCCTTGTCCTCTGTGGTAATTACCATTTCAAACTTACTGCCCGCAGGCACGCGGAATTCTGTGTTCCTGTACACATCGCCATAGGCATGACGCGCAATGGTGATAGGCTTTTTCCATGTTTTCACAGAGGGGCTAATTCCCTTTACCAAGATTGGCGCACGAAAAACCGTACCATCCAAAATTGCACGAATGGTACCATTGGGACTTTTGTACATTTCCTTTAGGTCATATTCTTCCACCCTCTGTACATTTGGTGTAATCGTGGCGCATTTCACACCCACGCCATGCTTTAGTATGGCATTTGCGGCATCATATGTCACTTTATCATCGGTTTCGTCTCTGTACTTCAAACCCAAATCATAATATTCGGATTTTAGTTCAATGTAAGGCGTGATTAAGTCATCTTTAATCATCTGCCAAATGATCCGTGTCATTTCATCGCCGTCCATCTCCACCAAGGGTACATTCATTTTGATTTTCTGCATTCTCTTCTCCTTACTTTCTAAACCTATATTACCTGCCCACTATATACATCTGGACACGTGTGAACCATTTAACCTTCCTCCTGCAGCACTGTGCGCTTGCCCCCCAGCAATGCATTTGCCAATGGCACTAGCAATGGTGACAGAAGTGGTATAAAAAATACCAGCAACATTCCATACTCTACCAAGTTCACCACCAGCGCCAATGCGCATACCAACATGCAGCTTATCAAAAAAATAGATATAAGCCTACTGGAGCAAACAATGGGCGTATTTTCACTTTCAATTTTTATGGTTTTTACATATTTATAATATACAAAGGCCGCCGCCGCCGCAATTACCATCAATACCACAAAGAAACCATAAATATATTCCATCTCAAACAACGCTGTATTATTCAGGTACGCTTCCATAACCACCCTGCCCAATATTACAATTGCGCACACACCTATCAATGGAAAAAAAGACAGCATAAAATTCTTTCTAATCCATAGCAAATAGCTACTGTTTCTGTAACCCTCATTTTGAAGAATATGTGAAAATCGAAGTTGGGCAATGATTAAAAACGGAATGTAAAGCACACTTATGGCACAAGCCGAAAGTGCATAAAAATCCGAGTGCATCATAGCGAATTTCCCCCAAAAAACTTATTAACCTTTGTACCATCCACCAGTAAAAACATTGCTGTTTCGTATTATGTTGTTAGCGTATCACGTTCCGTCCACATTACATAGGCATCTTCGCTGTTTTGATAATATTTTTTGCGCAAGCCCTGTATGGTGAAGCCGCATTTTTTATATAACCGCAGTGCCGCCTTGTTAGATACCCTTACTTCCAGTGTCATGCTTTTAGCACCGCTTTGCTTGCTTGCCTTGGAAAGCTCCTTCATTAGTGCCCATGCATAGCCCTGCCCCCTGAACTGTGGCTTTATACACACATTTGTAATATGTGCCTCATCCATCACAATCCACATGCCGCCATAGCCAATGATTTCGCCATTGCGTTCCACCACAAGATACACAGTGTTCTGGTTCTCTATAATGTCATCGTACAGCATTGCATAGGTCCACGCCTGTTCAAAACAAGCGGTTTCACACTCAAATATCTTCTCCAGATCTAGGTATTCCGCCCGCCGGATGGTGATATCGTTTGCAGAAATCTGTTCCGATGCCTGCTGTGCCAATTTGGGGCTAATTGCTCTGCCCTGTACATGGGGAGGGTCTGCTTTACTGTTCAATTGTATTTTACTTCCCTTTCATTCTCTCTGCCTGGCTTAAGCGCAGGTAGTGAGGTCTTAATTTATCATGAGAGGTTTTGATTGCTTTTCCACTGGCTACACACATGCATGCAGAGGAAGCCCTTTGCAGCAGAAAATGTCCATTTGCCAGCAAACTATCCGGCTTCAGTTCCATTATTTGCTCTTTGTGCTTTGTTACGCCATCTCCAACAAACATTACGTTATCATAATTCATCAGCTCGTGTAGCAATTGTGTTAGTGGTATGGCACTTTCCTTTATAATACAATCCGCCCCATGCCTAGCCGCAGTGTATACTTCTCCCCGGCGAGCATCCATTATGGCGCAGGTGTTTGCATTTCCTTTTACGTTTTCCAGCAGCGCATCCAAGGTGTTCACTGCATAAATTGGTTTGTTCACGGCATATGCCATTGCAGAAACCGCCGCCGTGCCTATTCTAATGCCGGTAAACGAGCCCGGTCCCACCGTTACTGCAAATGCATCCATATCATCCATACTGCAGTTCACCAGTGCCAAAAGCTGATCTACCGCAGGCATAAATGTTTGCGAATGTTTTTTGCCGTTGTTTACAAATACTTCCCCCAGCAGCACATCGTCCTCTACCACTGCCACAGACATACTAAGACCTGTTGTATCCACGCCCAGTAGTTTCATTCGCCTATTTTCTCCAAAGTAATTTTCCTTTTGTTTTCATCTATGCATTGTATCACTATTTGAATTCGTTCTGGCGGCAGTTCTTCTTCTATTAGGTCTGCCCACTCGCATACGCATACGCCGTTGCCAAAGGCAAACTCATAAAATCCAATTTCCGACAGTTCTTCTGCCGAACCCAAGCGGTAAACATCAAAGTGATACAGGGGCAGCCTGCCTGTTTCGTACACACGCAGCAGTGTAAAAGTGGGGCTTACAATCAGCTCCTCAATGCCTAGGCCTAAGGCTATTCCCTTGGTAAAGGCTGTTTTACCTGCTCCCAAATCGCCCGATAGTGAAATAAAGCTGCCACTTTCTAAAGATTTTCCCAGCGCCTGCGCGTACGCCTGCGTTTCTTCTTCGCTGTTTGTATACGTTACGGCCATTTCATACATCCATTTATCAATCATTGACATCTATAACAAACAGCCCAAAATGGGCTGCTTATTAGCATGCTATTCTATTATACCGTAATCCATACCGCTTAACAACCTATTTTATATGCACAGAATTGTATTGGCATTTTCATTTTCATGTTTTTTCATGCAGGTTTTGTTCAGTTGTTTTTTTCTCCATTTTATCGCCAAATATTTTGCCCACAACTTTGTAAACCGCAAAAGCTGCCACCGCGTTGATGCCCGCCTTTATTAGGTTAAAGGGCAGAATAACAGGAACTATCATTTGCATTACCTGTTCTACAGGCACACCCATAAACAGCGGAGTGAAAATAAGGTTCATTACAATCATAACTGCCGTCATAGCAAGTACTGCAGATACCAATGCAATGATGGCATTCTTCTTTGTCTTGTTTCTTGCATACAGCGAACCAGCTACCAGCACAGCCGTTCCTGTAGCGGCAATGTGCATTACAATGCCAATTGCGCCGGACTGCGCGCTTACCGTAAGCCCCTGTATCACTGCCACTATTACAGTTAAAAGTAGCGCAGGCAAAGGGCCAAACGCGAACGCCACAATGAAGAGTGGAATATCCGCAGGGTCATACTCTAGGAACGTAGCTCCCGGCAGTATTGGAAAATGTACAACGTACACCAGCACCACTGCCAAAGCCGCCATCACTCCCAAATAGGTAATCTCTCTTGTTGTATACTTTTGTTTCTTTTTTTCTAGCGTGCTCATAATAGCACCCCCTAATAAAAAATTTCCGTTGCAAACAATACGCTTCGGAAATATACAATATTTCTTCTCCCATCCAGACTTTACTGTCGGCTGTGGATTCTCACCACATCAACCTTTGCAGGCTCGCAGGCTTTGGCTGTTGCCATTTACTGCCGGTAGGGAATTTCACCCTGCCCCGAAGACATTATTCACTTGGTTGCCTATATTCTAACTCTTGCATATAGTATTGTCAATGACCATTTTGTATTATTATGTTCTAATATTTTATTTCATAAGACCGTAATATTTGCATTCAAATTTTTGTTATTATATAATACTAATTACATAGAAACTAGTTTTGGAATTTAAATCATTGTATTTTAAAGGGAGAACATATTTTGAAACGAAAGAGTATTTTGGCTTTACTGGTTGTGCTGTTGCTTGCTGTCTTTCCACTGTACGCTTTTGCAGCCCAAGGCACTCCTCATCTATATTCTTTTTCAAAATTTGAAAACAATGCAGCTGTGCCCCAGCCTGCCACACAAAACCCAGAGCCGGGCTACATTGTAAAGGAATACGCGGCAAACCCACAAAACGCAAATTCCACGGAGGGTGTTTTAGAAGCTTTTGGCACTGCCCTGATGGACTCATATCTGAACAATCCATATTTTGTGCTTTATGTAGCTTTATTCTTAGCAGTGGTTGCTCTGGTTATCTTCTTAATCATTTATGGCAATTATAAAAAGAAAAATAGAGTAAAACAAAACAGCCGTAGCCATTCTACACAAGAGAAAGACATATCCAAAGGTTTTTCGTATGAAAACAAAAAACCAGCGCACAGCAACACAGTAATTCCGTCAACTCCAGACACGCCATCCAGTGGTATGCTTGAGCACACAAGCGCCCACAGAACTTTAAACAATCAGACAGAAGAGGAATCAATTGTTATGCCAGAATCCACAGAATGCTCCAAAACAACAACGCTGTCGCCAGAAACAAGCACAGACAAAAATGTTTCGGATGATCCAAAACCAGAAATTGACCTAGCGGATTTTCCGCTTTTTAGCGCAGGACCCATCATTGCCCCAATGCACCAAAACAAACCAATACAAAAGGCTAAGGAATCCGTGGCGTCAGAACCAGATTTGACAGAAACAATTACCTTGATAGAGGAGACTGTGGAAGTAAGCGTGGTGGATCTTGAAACCGCTACTTCCTCGTCCGTTCTTAATGAATCTATGTTCATTTCCAGCGAAACATTCGAAATGAGTCTTCCATCCAATGCAGATCTGCCACTGTTTACGGCTGGCCCAATCATTCCGCCACTTAAAATGCAGTCTACAGATGGCAACATAGCGCCTTATGCAAAGAGCCACAGCGATGTGCCCAAGGTCAACATCCATTCGGACAAGCCTTTTGCCGGAGTGCGCGACCCACAGTTTGAAGCAGATATTTCCAAATACACCCGTCAACCCAATAGCTATGTGAACGATGTATCCAAAAATACGCGTTTGGGTTTAGCAAGCAACGACTTTATCACCGTGGAACCACCTGCAGAAAAAACTGTTGCTAACAAAACACAAAAAACAGTAGGTTCGCGCAGCACACGCTACAAGCGAAAGAAAAAATAACACTCATAACAAAATGCTTGCATTTTTATCCGCAAGGGATACTTCGTAATAGCGCGAAGCGCGTCTGGCATGACCGTGAGACGTGTTCCGTGCTGTCTTTGTGCAGAACACGCCACGCCATCAGTGAAGCCTCCCAAATGAACACATGTGTTTTCATTTGGAAGGAGCATCAATACCATCAACAAAAAACAATCTGCATAAAACAAGAGCCAATCAGTTCACACTGACCAGCTCCTAACATTTGTTTTTATTCTATTTTACTTTATTACTCAATTAGGAAAAACGTACAGGATTTATTTTCACGCCCGGCCCCATGGTAGAGGAGATAACCACACTTTTCAAGTATGTTCCCTTTGCAGCGGAAGGCTTTGCTTTCACAATCGCTTCCATAATGGCTTTCAGGTTTTCCTCCAGCTTTTGAGTGTCAAAGCTCTTTTTGCCCAGCGGAACGTGAATAATAGCTGTTTTATCCAAACGATATTCCACTTTACCTGCTTTAATATCGCTAATTGCTTTGGCAACATCCATTGTAACCGTACCCGATTTTGGGTTGGGCATTAGGCCTTTTGGTCCCAACACTTTACCCATACGGCCTACCACACCCATCATATCCGGAGTGGCTACCATAATGTCAAAGTCAAACCAGTTCTCTTTCTGGATTTTTTCTATCATTTCTTCTGCGCCTACAAAATCAGCACCAGCCTCTTCCGCTTCTTTGGCTTTTTCGCCTTTGGCAATTACCAGCACGCGAACCACTTTACCGGTACCATGTGGCAGTACCACCGCGCCCCTTACCTGCTGGTCTGCATGGCGAGGGTCTACACCCAGCTTTACAGAAAGCTCTATTGTTTCATCAAAGTTTGCCTTTGCCGTATCCAAGCAAAGCTTTACCGCTTCTGCAGGATCGTACAGGTGCAACTTCTCGTATGTTTTTACACTATCTTGATACTTCTTGCCTCTTTTCATACCTTCAGCCCTCCACTTCTACGCCCATGCTGCGCGCAGTACCTGCTACCATGCTTACAGCCGCATCCAAATCCGCTGCGTTCAGGTCAGGCATTTTGATTGTTGCAATTTCTTCCAATTGTGCACGGGTTATTTTTGCTACTTTATTGGCATTGGGCTGTCCAGACCCTTTTTCCAGCTTGGTTGCCTTTTTAATCAGCACAGCCGCCGGGGGTGTCTTTGTAATAAAGGTGAACGAATGATCCGCATATACAGTAATAACCACGGGAATTACAAGCCCCGCCTGTTGTGCTGTTCTTTCGTTGTAAGATTTACAAAACTCCATAATGTTTACGCCATGCTGACCCAGCGCTGGGCCTACTGGCGGTGCAGGTGTTGCTTTTCCTGCGGGTATTTGCAATTTAATATACCCTGTAATCTTTTTTGCCATTTTTGTATCCTTCTTTCTAAATATAATGTGGTTAGCGACAGTGGCACTGCCTCCCACTTAAAAACACAATTTATACTCAAATCTCAGTGACAATATTGCCGCAATTAGATTCGCTTCACTTGAACAAAATCCAGTTCTACAGAGGTGTCGCGCCCAAACATAGAAACCAGTACGCGCACTTTCTGACGTTCCGTGTTCACTTCTTCTACCAAGCCTACAAAGCTTTCCAACGGCCCAGATGTTACAATTACATTATTGCCCACTTCCACATCCAAGCTAATGCGCACATTTTCTATACCCATAGAGCGCACTTCAGCATCTGAAAGCGGTATTGGCTTGCTAGATGGCCCCACAAAGCCTGTTACTCCACGTGTATTACGCACTACATACCAAGATTCGTCCGTTAGGAACATCTTCACCATCACATAGCCTGGAAACATCTTTCGCGATACATGGCGTTTTTTGCCATTCTTAATCTCTACCGATTCTTCCATGGGTACTTTTACATCAATAATAGTATCCTGCAAGCTATGGTTCTCTATCGTTTTCAGCAGGTTATCCATCACCTTATTCTCGTAACCGGAATAGGTGTACACAACATACCAATACGGCTTATCCGTTTTCTCTTGCTTTATAAAAGTTTGCCCATCCACAGCAGCAGATGCAGCCTCTTCTATTTCTTCGGCAGTCATGCCCTCCTGCACTTTGCTATCTTCTGCGGGCACTGTCTCTTCCCCTATAGCTTCAGCTTCCCTTGCATCTTCCGCTTCTTCTATTTCTTCATTTTCGGGAATGCCGTCCAACTTTTCTATATCCATTCAACTATGCTCCCGTCTATGTGGTAAGGAAGGTTTTAAACAGCGTGCCCAAGCCAAAGTCCATAAGCCCTACCACAACCGCAAAGACTGCAATAAAAAGAATTACTGCAAACGTAGTTTTAAAAAGATCCGCTTTGGTGGGCCAAGTTACTTTTTTCACCTCACCCCACACATCCTTAAAAAACCTTACAGGGCTGCGCCGTTGCTTTTTATTTTTTTGTTTGGCAATCTTTTTCTGTTCTGCTAGCTGCCGTTCTTTATCCTTGCCCAATAATTTGGTTTTCGCCATTTCATTTTCCCCTATATACTAAAATTATTTCGTTTCTTTATGAGGCGTATGCTTTTTGCAGAACTTGCAGTATTTGGACATTTCAATCCTATCCGGATTATTCTTCTTATTCTTCATTGTGTCATAGTTCCTCTGTTTGCACTCTGTGCATGCCAGCGTTATTTTCGTACGCATAATCGTATTCCTCCACTTGAAATCTAGGCAATCTAAAAAAAGGCATTCAGCGCCTTTTTCCAATATACCTTAATAAGATAGCATAAACTCCCTGCCCTGTCAAGGGATTTCAAGGGCAGCTTTTTTGCCTATTCCGCCGCTGCCAGTTGTTCCGCTTCAGCCCAAAATTGCGCTTCGCCGCTGTTTTCCTCACCAATCTATTTCCACCACTAGCCAAAGTTGCTGCAACAAACAAGAAGCCAACCTGCGGGCTGGCTTCTTGCCGTTTTTTTATCTTTCGCCAATTGGCACATATTCCTTGTGTTTTGCAACATTTTTGTATGCAGGGCGAATGATTTTGCCTGCAGAGATCAGTTCTTCTATGCGATGCGCACTCCATCCCACTATACGAGCAATGGCAAATATGGGGGTGTACAGCTCTTCCGGCAGATCCAGCATGCTGTACACAAAACCGCTATAAAAATCCACATTGGCAGAAACGCCCTTGTATATGCGGCGTTCCTTGGCAATTACCTTGGGTGCCAGCCGCTCCACCAGCGAATACAGGCGGAACTCGTCTTCCCTACCCTTTTCTGTAGATAATTTTTCCACAAATCCTTTGAAAATATTGGCACGCGGATCGGAAATGGAGTATACGGCATGACCCATTCCATAAATCAGCCCCGCATTATCGAAAGCTTCTTTTCTCAACAGCTTCACCAAATAATCTTCTACAGCCGCTTCATCCGTCCAGTCACTCAAGTTCTTCATCATATCGCCAAACATCTGCGTTACTTTTATGTTGGCACCACCGTGCTTGGGTCCCTTTAAAGAGCCCAGTGCTGCAGCAATTGCAGAGTAGGTATCTGTTCCCGAAGAGGACACAACATGTGTGGTAAATGTAGAGTTGTTGCCACCGCCGTGCTCCATGTGCAGTACCAGCGCCACATCCAATATTTTTGCTTCAAACGCAGTATATTTACTATCAGGCCGCAAAGTATACAAAATATTCTCTGCAGTAGAAAGCTCTGGCTGCGGTGAATGTATCACTAGGCTTTGCCCGCCAATATAATGACGGTATGCCTGATAGCCATATACCGAAAGCATGGGAAACAGCGATATCAGTTGCAAACACTGCCTTAGCACATTGGGTATATCTGTATTGTTGGGAACTGGATCGTAAGCATATAGTGTTAGCACACTTCTGGCCAGTGTATTCATCATATCCGAGCTGGGGGCTTTCATAATAATATCCCGCACAAAACTGGTAGGCAAGGAACAATAATCTGCCAGCAACGCTTTAAACTCCACCAATTGTTCTTTTGTGGGTAACATACCAAACATCAAAAGATAAGTTACTTCTTCATATCCGAAGCGATTCTCATCAATAAATCCCGCTACAATATCTTCAATATCAATACCACGATAAAAAAGCTTGCCTTCACAGGGAATCATTTCCGCATCTTGTATAATATAGGAGCGCACTTCCGCAATTTCAGTAAGCCCCGCCAACACACCCCGGCCACTAATATCCCTCAATCCGCGCTTTACTTCAAACTTTGTATAAAGCTCGGGATCTATCCTGTCGTTTTCCACACACAAATCACTTAGGTGAGAGAGGTATGGAGTGATTTCTGCAAATTTTTTATATGGCATAACCAGCACTTCCTTTCTGTACGCAATTTATATTTATAAAATACAATAAGATACTTTACAAATAAAAAATACGTATCACATACCAAATCATACAAATCAACCAGTACATTTCTTCTAATATTTTTAATATTGTACTTTAATCCGCGAAATTTGTCAATTTGTACAAAAGAAAAACCAATTATTTGCATTAGCTCATTTTCTTGCGACTTTAAATCGAATAGGCCGCTTTTTCAGATGTCTCCTAGCATTGGTTTTCTCTTTATATAGCATAATAATATACTGTTTTACCAAAGAAGAAAACAGTGTATATTTAAAGTGAAACACATAGGGGGAATTTTACTATGAAAAACAATACGATTATTACAATTGGCCGCCAGTTTGGCAGTGGTGGCAGGGAAATAGGCGAAAAACTTTCCAAGAAACTTGGCATACCGTTTTACGACCGGGATCTGATTGCATTGGCTGCAGAAAAAAGCGGTTATAACGAAGGGCTTCTACAAGATGTGGATGAAAGAACTGGCAATCCATTTTTCTTATCCTTAGCGGCCACTACTTTTGCCACGGGCAGCAGAGCATCCTTGCCCACAGAAATTTCTATCAATGACCGCCTGTTTTTTGCTCAGGTAGAGGTAATTAAGGAACTGGCGAACAAAGGCTCGTGCGTAATTGTTGGGCGCTGTGCAGACTATATTTTACGGGATAGGGAGGAATGTATCAATGCTTTTATCTATGCGGATTTAGGTGCAAGAATAGATCGTGTAGCTCGCATATATTCCATCACCACCTCCGAAGCAAAAAATGTGATAACCAAAACAGATAAGAAACGTGCCAGTTACTATAATTATTATTCCAACAAAGATTGGAGCAGAGTGGAAAGCTACTCTATTTCCATCAACAGTGGCACACTGGGCATAGATGGCACAGTGGACATTATAAAAATATTTGCTGAAAAAAAAGACCGGGAACGTTCTCCCGGCATCTAAGGCGATACCGCACAGAAATCGAGTCGTTGGCATCGCAAAGGATTTTTGTGTGAAACAAGGACAAAAGCGCAAGAATAGCAGCGCTATTTCGAGCATTTTGGACGCAGTGTCACGCAAAAAGACTAGTGATGACGACGTGCGCGGTTTGTGCGGTGTTGCCCTAATACTGATTGCATACGACGAATCCAAACAAAGCACAGGCTCTCAATTAAAAATGATTGAGAGCCCAAAATTTTATTTACCATACATCTTATTTGCAGCTGTTTATTTTATGGCATTTGTATGTTGCCTACAGGCTTTTCAATTCCTTGGCCGTAAGCACAAATTCTGTTTTGTCACAATTCGCTTCTGTGTATCTGCCTTGCCCTGAAACTTTTTGCGCCGGGTTATAGTACAAGAATGGCACTGGTGCACCCCCGTGCGCCCCAGTATCCGAAAATGTAAAATGGTCGGAAGCCAGTTTTATTGTGGCATCCGCAGGTATCTTTTGCAAAAACGCTGGCAAAAACACCCTGTCAAAGGCCTCTATCGCCTCCGCTTTTTCATGCGGCATCAATTCGTGGCTCAAGTCATCCGTTTCCTGAAAGTGCAGGTATATGTCATTGTATTTTTCTACAGCCTCTATTGCTTTGCCCAGTTTTTCCGTTAAAAAATCATCATAGCTTCGTCCTTCCCGCTGTGTTCCCACATTGGGAATGCCCGAAATTTTGGTTATGCCATCCATCAACAACGTTTCAGAAAGCGCCACGCGCCCCTCCACCGCCCCTTCAATTTGCGGCATAATGGATGCCCCCCAAAACCACACACCATTTGCATCCTCACCAAAAGGCTGCATTGTTTCGAAAGACTCTTTCATCAACTGGAAAAAAGGTGCCTGCTTGCCTTCCGTTCGTATAAACTGCGCTATGGGCTGCCCAATAATATCGTGCGCTGCCACAAACTCTATTGGATACAGTTTGGCTCCTCCTTTTACAATCAATATATTGCGAAACGAACCACAGTATTTCAGTTCGTAACCTTCGGGATATATTTTGGCCAGCTCCCGAGCAATCGGTTGTGCCTTTTCCGTAGGAATATCGTAGGCACTGTAGCTTTTTATTTTTGCATCTTCAAAGCTGTCACCTTCAAAGCAAACCATATTCACGCGAATATACATATCTTCTTCATCTATGGGCATGCCCATGCCAGCCGCCTCTATTACCGCCCGCCCCCGGTATGTGGTGGGGTCGAAACCCAGCAGGCTAAGATTGGCTACAGCACTGCCCACTTCCAGCCCAGGTGGTATGGTTAGCACCGTGCCACTAAGCGATTTTTGATACAGCGCATCCAAATTGGGTGTATTTGCATATTCCAAAGGCGTTTTCCCATCCAGCTTTGCATTTGGGCGGTCTGCCACGCCATCCAGCACAATTGTTATTTTTTTCATATCCTGCCCTCCCTTGCGGTAGCATACAATGCTATCGTATTAATTATAAATCATTTTCCAACGCATCACAAGCCACACAAATTGCCCCACCAAACCCAATCCACCCAAATTTTCACTAAACTTTTTATATTTTCTTTCGATAAAATAAAAAAGTGTACAGGGTGTTTTACCTCAAGTGTTTGGAGGCCAAGATGATCAGTGCTGAATCTATTTATTTTGATTTTCTGAATAAAAATCTTCTCAATAAAAATGATAAAATTCCGGTAGAAGTTGGAACGGAAATAAAGCGCTCTGACGATTTTGCCAGAGTGATGAAGCAGCTGAAAGCCATGCAGGAAACTGCGCAGGAACGAACCTTCCGCCTAAGCCAGGAGGCCAAAGCAGCGGCCGAACGCCGCCAAAAAAACAGCCGAATCAACGAACTGCGCAGTTTAATTTCTCATCTAAGAACCAAGCTAATAAACAGCGGCTACAGCAAAAGCGTGGCAGGCGAGCTTTCCCATGCGCAGCACGAGCTATACATGCTGCTTATGGGGTTTTAAAATCTGTATCTAACCAAAACATAGCTCTAAATCTCAGAACTTCCAACAAATTCTTCTGCTTGCCTTTTTGAGTTCACTAAAACATCCTCACCTTCTAGTGGCATTATATGCTATACTTATACCAAGTCCAATTTAAAACATCTGTTTTAAATTGTGCGCAATATGCGCGACTCGAAAAATGTTTTTTGTTTTTCGAGCGGGAATGTCGTTCAATAGTGATTTTGCCCAAAATGCAGAGCATTTTGGAACTGCCGTATGGCAATGATAGAAATATCGCTTTTGCGTTATTTCTATCTGGAATCAGTATTACAATAGCTGAATCATTAGATTTTAATGACAAATTGGTGTTACAATCGTCCAACGAAAGGCAGAGCATATGCTACAGGATCAATTGCTAAAATTATTGGAATATTTAGATGACCTACAACAAGTGTCTTCAGATAACATAGTTTCTGCCATGCATATGAGCGAAACCGATGCGCTTCCCGAACGGGATCAGCTGGGCAAAGAACTTGAAACTGTAATCAACCTAGATCGTTCCTGCCGTCATTCCCTAGCTCCTATGGAGGAAATTATCGAGAACATTGAAGTATCTCACACCTCCTACCTTACCTTCATACACACCGCTTCTAAGGTATTGGCACTGGTTGGTAGTTGCAGCATTCATGTGGAGGCCTCTGCCACCTACACCACTGTGGAAAAACTCATACAATCTCAACGGCAGTTTTCCCTACAGGAAATTTTTACCATAATATCTCTCATTATTATGATTGTTGCCCTGTGTATGCGACAGTTGGATACCGAAACACAAAAGGATACCATACAGAAGTTGGACCAGCTTCTCAATATAAAATTACAACAGCTAAAGCTATTAAACGAACTTGTTTCCGGCGAAAATTCTGCCGGTTGGATTTCCTAATACACATTTCAAATAGAAAAGCTCAATACAAACTCCCGGAAACGGCATGTGCTTTGTGCCCACAGTTCTTGCTGAAAACAGAAAAGCATTGTTTCATATCTCTAGCAAATTTTTACGTTACCTATACAGACATTCTGCGTTCGAACGCCGCTGCGGTTAGTGGTCCACCGTACAAAAAGCCCTGAGCCATATCGCAACCGGCATTTCTAAATACATCCGCCTGTTCCTCATCCTCTATCCCTTCACAAAGCACCTGCATGTCCAAACTTTTGGCCATCCGCACCATGTGCATCAGTACCGAACGTTCTTTTTCAGATAAATACTTACTATCAAACATGCTTCTGTCCAGCTTAAATACATCAATAGGCAAATTTTTTATAAAACTAAGTGACGATGGTCCTTTCCCAAAGTCGTTAATTGAGAACATAAAACCCTGCCTTCTCAAATCATTGATTGACTGCGACAAGGCTTCTCTATCGCCATCAAACATGCTTTCCCGCAACTCTATTTCTATTGTATAGGGTGGAATTTCATATTTTTCAATCAATGCTTTCAATCGCTCTACAAAATATTTGTCCTTTATATTTTCATCTGATATATTCACAGATATGGGAACCGTTTTCACCCCTTTGTCCAGCCATTTCCGCACAATTTTAAAAACTTGCTCATTCATATAATAATCCATTTTTTCTATGAATCCATTTTTTTCAAACAGTGGTATGAATTCAGACGGCATCATATTTCCAGATTTGTTGCGCCAGCGTATCAGCGCTTCTCCCCCCAACACTTTATTCGTGTTAAGAAAATCTACTTTGGGCTGAATATACACCGTAAACTCATTTCTCCGTAACGCTTCCGCCATCTTTTTCTCTATCTTTTTTTCTTCATCCAGCTTTCTTTGCATCGTTTTACTAAATATTGCAAAGTTGCCGCCTTTTTCAATCGAACAGCACGCGATCCCGGCATGTGCCACTATACTTTGCAAGCTTTCTTCCTTGTTCTCTATTGGATATACGCCACTCTTCACTGTCAGTTTTATACCGGGAAAACATTGCTCATTCCATTTTTCCAACACATCATAACAATCTTGAACACGTTGCTTCAGCTCCTCAACAGAAACATACTCTGCGTATATAAGAAAAACATCCGAAAAATATCTGCATATGAAATCATCTGGTTTCAATAGGGTTAAAAGAAATTCTGAAAACTTATTTAAAACTTCGGTGCCTGTTTCCATACCTCTTTTTTCATTTATTTCACTGAACTTTTCAAAATTCAAATAAATCATTGCACGTTTCTGTTTATCTCTGGCGATTATGGGAAGAAGCTTTTCTTTGAATGCAAAAAAAGTTGGCAGCCCCGTCTGTTCATCCGCATCCTTAATACGCCTTTTAAAATCTGAAATATCGGCATTTAACACCAAGGTGCCATACTTACCCTCACCCAAATCAATTTTTTTTGTACTTATGGTAAGCCAACAGTTCATTTTTGTGTTAAACCGCTCCACTTTACACCCTGACTCCAAAGAGAGCGGACACTCCTCACACGGTTCACTACGGTTTAAAAAAACCTGATAACAAATATCACCGGGTCGGGCTTGAGGCTGGGCTTCCGCCGTACGTTTGTCTAAATACAGAATCTCAAAAGAATTTTCTTTCAGAATATAGCTGTAGAATCCTCCATTTTCCTCTATCACATCAGCTAATACACGTTCCAGTTCCATATGCCGCAATTGACGCATGTGAGCCAGATAAACGCAGAAAACCTTTGCAACTGCTTCTAACGCAAGTTTTTCCTGCACCAGCCATTCCCGCGAGCCTTGGGTGTCCTCCACATAAATACTGCCAAGTGGCTTCCCGTCCTTAAAAAAATAGCATTGAATTCCCGCACCTGTGTTAAAATGTCTAAAATCACTTCCATCTGCATGCAGGCTTTCTGCACATTCTTGCCCTTCATGCCACAACGTTCCTACAAAAGAATCCTCAAAAACAACTTCCCCACATGCAGACCATGTATAAATTGGGGTAGGCACCGTACTTCCCGCGCGCAATTCTAAGACAACTACTCTGGTTGCACAAAGCATCTCCCCTGTTTTTTCCAAAAGCATTTCAATTGTATTATCCGAATCTCCTGTTTGGGAAAACAAGTTAAATATATCGTTTGCCAAAGAAGCAGAAAATTGCTCTAATTGCTTTGCACCAGCATTTGGTGCAGTTTGCCCAACTACTCTATTCATACGCCCTCTCCGCCTTGCCCATGTCCCCCATTTCGTTTCGTTGACAATATATCTCCAATGCAGAACTTTTAAGCTCTATTTACAAAAGCATTTTTGCATTGTTTTTTTCAATATTATGTATTTTATTGATTCATACATACTAAATTGTATAATTATTAATATACAATATTAAAGGCTTCAAACAAATTTGGCCAAGAATTTTTTTGTAAAATCAACTGTTTTTTATAAACGAAGTTTTGCATTGGGGGCAGGAAACCTTCACCTTGCCCTTGCCTTTCGGCACACGCAACTTTTTTTTGCATTGGGGACAGGTAAAATATTTGTAGTGTTTTCTATCCTGCATGTGCCCCTTAAAATTTTTGAAATAGTTTTTTATGCCATTTACAAATTTTAAATATTTATAGTTTTCTTGCTGACGCTTGGCAATGTTTTTTGAAAACATACGGTATATGGAGAAAATAAGAGGGATTAGGCTGGCATAACTAATAAACGGCACCGGCACAAACATGCTAATAAATGTTAATGCAATTGCAACCACCAGTAAGCACAAATTAAGCTGATCCGCACCATATCTTCCATACATCATTTTTCTCAGCCAATTCATACCATTCATTCCTTCTTCTTTATTTCTTTTTTTAGTGTGTATTTAGCGTGCTAACACACTATAACATATTTTTTATCTATTTGGGAAGTTGTTCATTATTATTTTATTATTTTTTGTGCACAACTTGCCGGTTTTACGCTTTCCGGTTTACTTTTTGACTTTTTTACTTATAATTAATATTATTGGTTGTATTTTTGCATAAACAGCATCTGGTATATACATCTGGTATATATATCCAAAATACAGCAATTGGCACATGGCCTTTCGGACTAAGCCGGAAAGGAGCCCTTTACTTGATAGGAGAAGTTTTTGCCCTGTTTACAGAGCGATCTGCCTTTTTTTTAGAACTTGCATTGCAACATTTGGCAATATCTGGTATGTCCATACTTCTTGCTGCCGTCATTGGTATCGTATTGGGTGTTCTTATTAGCGAGCACCCGCGCGCATCCGGCATAGTAATCGGTACCACCAATATTATTTATACCATCCCTTCCATTGCACTTTTGGGTTTTTTAATCCCCTTATCAGGCGTGGGGAATGGCACAGCCATTATTGCACTTACCATTTATGGCCTGTTGCCCATGGTACGAGGCACGTATACCGGCATAAAAAACATAGACAACAATATTATAGAGGCCGCCCAAGGTATGGGTAGCACAACTATGCAGGTGCTTTACAAGGTGAAAATCCCCATTGCGGCACCTGTTATTATATCTGCATTAAAAAACATGGTGGTTATGACCATTGCGCTTACAGGCATTGCCTCTTTCATTGGCGCAGGCGGTCTGGGCGTGGCAATTTACAGGGGCATCACCACTAATAACCCTGCCATGATTATTGCCGGCAGCATTCTGGTGGCTGCCTTGGCATTGGTTTTGGATTTTATCATTGGCCGAATAGAGCGGCACATTTTAATAAAGCGAAAAATGCAGCCCAAGAAAGCAAAATGAAACGGAGCAAAGAAAAGAAATGAATAAGAAATTTTTTGTAGTATTGATTCTGATGATTTTTTTATGTACCAGCCTATTTTTCGGGTGCAGTGGCGCTAGCCAGAAGCCCATACAAATCGCCAGCAAACCCATGACAGAGCAGTTTATACTTACCGAAATGCTAAAGCTGGTGATTGAAGATAACACAGACTATACCGTAAATATTACGAAGGGAGTGGGCGGCGGAACCGGAAATATACAGCCCGCAATGGAGAAAGGGGATTTTGATTTATATCCCGAATACACCAGCACAGCTTGGCAATTTGTGCTGGATAAAAAGGACATCCCCCCATACGACCAGCTTCTTAAGCAGTTGCAAGAAGCCTACAAAAAGGATTATAACTTTGAGTGGGTGGGGATGTACGGTTTTTCGGATGCCTTCGGGCTGGTGGTACGCAACGAAATTGCAAAGGAGCACAACCTAAAAACCTATTCCGATCTTGGCGCTGTCTCTTCTGCCTTAATCTTCTGTGCCGAGCCAGATTTTTATGAACGGGCAGATGGTTTCGATGCCCTTTGCGAAACCTATGGGCTGCAGTTTAAAGAGCAAAAAGATATGGATATTGGCCTGAAATATCAAGCAATCAATGCGGGGCAAGTGGATGTAATGGATATTTTTACTACAGATGCCGCTTTGGCCAATTCGGATGTTACTGTGCTGGAAGATGACAAACACTATTTTATAGATGCCTATTGCGGCACGGTGGTGCGTGCTGAAACGTTGGAAAAATACCCCGGGCTGCGCGAAGCATTGATGAAAATGGAAGGTATCCTTTCCAACGATGAAATGACACAGCTGAATTATCTGGTGGAAAATGAAAAAAGAGATGAAACAGAGGTTGCAAAGGAGTTTCTGCAATCCAAAGGTATTTTAAATGGCTGACCGTACAGACGCAATTATACAATTGAATCATATCACCAAAGGTTACGACCAAAATATGGTGCTGGAGGATTTTAGCCTGCAGGTATTTAGTGGAGAGTTCCTTACGGTCATTGGCAGCTCTGGCTGTGGTAAAACAACAGTTCTAAAGCTAATCAACGGGCTTTTAATGCCGGACAGTGGCACCGTATATGTAAATGGTATAGATGTTTCCAAAACTGATTTGATTGCATTGCGTCGAAACATTGGCTATTCCATACAAGGGGTTGGTTTGTTCCCCAATATGAATGTATGGAAAAACATTGCCTATGTGCCCAGCCTTTTAAACAAGCAGGATAAACAACGAACCAAAAACGCCGTAGCCAAGCTTATGCGCATTGTGGATTTAGATCCGGAGCTTGCAGAGCGCTACCCCAGCGAACTTTCTGGTGGCCAGCAACAGCGTGTGGGTATTGCCCGTGCTCTTGCCGCTTCCCCCAGCATTCTGTTGATGGACGAGCCCTTTGGCGCCGTGGATGAAATTACGCGCAAAATGCTGCAAACAGAGCTGTTGCGCATTCATCAGAAGCTGCAAGTAACCATTTTCTTTATCACACACGACATACGCGAAGCACTGACACTGGGCAACCGCGTGTTGGTGATGGACAAAGGAAAGATAGAGCAATTGGGCACACCAGAGGAGATACGAAGCAATCCAGCAACGCCTTTTGTGGAAAAGCTCATGCAAAGTGTACAAGCAGGGTGTGAATAATATTCACAAATATTGTGCAGATATTCATCCCACTTGACGAGCACCTCTGTTTTTATGTATGATAATGCCCATCGACCGATGGGGGGATGCAGCTTGGATCAAGCAAAGAAAACTTCACTTTCAAAAATTGCCCTATTTGCCGCCTCTATCATTTGGGGTGGTTCTTTCTCTATTACCAAGGCAACTATGGAAGTGTTCCCTCCCAATTTATTGGTTGCCATACGTTTTACCATTGGTTGCATACTGCTTTCCATTATTTTTCACAAGCGCTTAAAGAAAATTGACAAGCACTATTTGCTTTCCGGTGCTATATTGGGCAGTTTGCTATTTCTTGCATTCTTTGCGCAAACCGCCGGCTTAAAAACCACTACCCCCGGTAAGAATGCTTTTCTAACAACCGTTTACTGCGTTATTGTGCCCTTTTTATTTTGGGCGGTTACCCGGCAGCGGCCAGATGCCTACAATGTGGTTGCTGCAATCATTTGCATTGCAGGCATTGGGTTTGTATCGCTAAACGGTGCCTTCAGCATTCAAAAAGGCGATGCGCTTACCCTGCTGGGTGGGTTCTTTTTTGCCTGCCACATTGTGGCTGTAGCTGTGCTCACACGCAAGAAAGACCCTGTACTTCTTACCCTCATACAGTTTGGCACTGCTGCAGTGCTGGCATGGGTGGTAAGCTTGTGCCGCGAAACTTTTTCCCTATCATGGGTTACCCCTCAATCCATTTGGGGCTTGATTTTTCTTGCAGTTGTGTCTACCACTTTTTGCCTGTTGCTGCAAAGCGTTGGCCAAAAATATACCCCCGCATCCACGGCAGCCATCATTCTTAGCCTAGAGGCCGTTTTTGGTATACTGTTCTCTGTACTTTTCTTTGGAGAGCAACTTACATGGCGGCTGGTGTTGGGCTTTGCGTTAATCTTCCTTGCAGTCGTCACATCTGTTACAAAGTTTTCTTTCCTAAAAAAACACCGAAAAACAAAAAAACAGCACCGCAAAAGCATGGAGCCGTAGCTGCTGCCCTGCTGACACTGTTTTTAAAGATTGTTCCATCTTTTTTTTACTATTCTCCAATAAAAACGCAAACACTTTCCCACTTTTCTATTGGATTCAAACATTATTTCCGATCAAAATAGGGGGATTTTCCCATCACAGAAAGCGGTATTCCCACTGCACATTTCACAGATTCATCAAATAGCCCCAACGAAAGCGCAGCCCGCCCCACAGAAAACATCACACGACAATCCACCCGCGCATCGGCAGCCACCCCCACTGCCGAGCCCGTTGCAATGCCAAGGTCTATCGGGTTGTACACACAAACGCCATTTGCTTTTTCGCACGCTACGCAATCGTTAAAATTGCAGTAGCCACAGCCTGCCCCCAGTCCATTGCGATGATAGCTGTACCCCAGCAGCACCACAGCTCCGCTGTGTTTCACATTTTGTGCATCGCGCATAAAAAATGCATAATCGAACGTTTCGCTCAGCCGTTCCATTTCCGCAGCAAGCACAACAATGTCCTCCTCCAGCACAATCATAGAGTGCAGGTGGTCTATCCCCCGTGTTTTAGGTGCTGTACGTGCCGCCGCACACATAGCCTGTGCCGTGCGCAACACTGCCAGTTCCTCAGCCGTTTTAGAATCCTGAATCATTCCCACTACCTCCGTCTATGGTTTATTCCAGCAATACTATTCTACTGTTACACTCTTCGCCAAATTGCGTGGCTTGTCCACATCGCAACCCTTTTGCACAGACATGTAGTAGGCAAATATTTGCATGGGTATAATGGCACAAATGGGTGCAATAAAGTCAATTGTATCCGGCACTGTTACAATCTGGTCTGCAAATTCCGAAACTCTATCCCGAAACTTTTCCTGCGTTACCGCCATTACCAGTGCCCCACGCGAGGTCACTTCCTTCACGTTACTCATGCATTTATCAAACAACGCTTCTTGCGTCATCACTGCCACCACCAGCGTGCCTTGCTCTATCAATGCAATGGTACCATGCTTCAGCTCGCCTGCCGCATAGGCTTCGGAATGAATATAGCTGATTTCTTTCAGTTTTAAAGACCCTTCCATGGCCAGCGCATAGTCCAGCCCACGCCCAATGTAGAACACACTGTGCTCCATAAAATGACGTGCCGCATACTTTTGCAGCGCACTTTTTTGGGTCAGCACCTGCGCCACGTTGTCCGGCACTTTTTGTAGTTCCTCCACATATTCCAAATACTCTTCTTTAGATATTTGCTGCTTGGCATAGGCCATCTTTATGCACAGCATGTACAGGCACATCAGCTGCGTGGTGTATGCCTTTGTTGAGGCTACCGCAATTTCCAGCCCGGCACGGGTGTAAAGCACCGCATCCGCCTCTCTAGCAATGGTAGAGCCCACCACATTGCAAACGGCCAGCACAAACGCCCCATGCTTTTGAGATTCACGAAGCGCCGCAATGGTGTCCGCAGTTTCTCCAGATTGACTCACCACAATCACAAAGTGCTCCTCATCCAGTATTGGCTTTTTATAGCGAAATTCAGAGGCTATCTCTACCTCCACTGGCACACGTGCATAGTATTCCAGTATGGTTTTGCCTATAAAAGAAGCATGATATGCCGTACCGCAGGCAATAATCAAAATTTTCTTTATTTTAGCCAGTTTTTCATCATCCAAATCAATCTCGGAAAAATCTATCATGCCATCTTTCACACGCGGATTCAACGTATCTGCAAGTGCGCGCGGCTGTTCCTCAATTTCCTTAATCATAAAGTGCTCGTAGCCCGCTTTTTCCGCTTGCGAAATATCCCAATCCACATGAAAGGGCTCCCGCTGCACACGGTTTAGGTAGTTGTCGTACAGTCTCACTTTATCCTTGGCAATAACGGCCAATTCCCTGTCTTCCAAAAAATAAACATCCTTGGTATATTCCAAAATTGCCGGAATATCCGAGGCAATCATATTTTCGCCATTGCCTAGCCCCACCACCAGCGGGCTGTCCTTGCGCACCGCAATGATTTCGCCGGGGTTCTCCTCACACACCACGCCCAAGGCATAGCTGCCCTCCAGCCTGCCTATGGCCTGATGCACCGCCTGCTTCAAGTCGCCATCCAAATAATAATTTATTAGGTGAACAATCACTTCTGTATCCGTTTCAGATTTGAACTCTATCCCTTTTCTCTTCAGCCATTCTCGCAACTGCACATAGTTTTCTATAATGCCGTTGTGCACAATAGCAAGGTCGCCATAGGCACTGGTGTGTGGGTGCGCATTCACACTGTTTGGCTCGCCATGCGTTGCCCAGCGTGTATGGCCTATGCCCAGCTTGCAGCCGGTGCCCTGCCCCGCTACCAGCTTTTCCAGTTCGGACAGTCTGCCCTTTTCTTTCAAAATCTTCATATTGGCGTCATCATCCAAAAAGGCGATGCCCGCGCTGTCGTATCCGCGATACTCCAGCTTTTTCAACCCATCAATCAATATTGGGATTACTTCTTTTTCACCTACATACCCTACAATTCCGCACATATAAACTCCTTTTCAACTTATGGTTGCCGGTTAGTTCTTATATTCAACTTCTTTTTTACTTATTGTAGCCTATCTTCTATCAGCTTACCCATCGCCACTGCCTGCTTTGTAATTTCCGCATGATCTTTGCCCTCTATCATCACACGCACCAGCGGTTCTGTTCCAGAGGTACGTATTAGCACGCGGCCTTCCCCTGCAAATCTTTTCTCCAGTTCTTTGATTGCTTTCTGAATTTCCGCATCATCCTGATAGTCATACTTTTTGGCATTGTTCACCGTGGCATTCACCAGTACCTGAGGATATATTTCCACGCGTTTTGCCAAACGGGAGAGCTGTTTTCCTTCACGCTTCAGCACAGAAAGCAGCTGTACTCCCGAAAGTATGCCATCACCAGTGGTGTTGTTATCCAAAAAGATCACGTGGCCAGATTGCTCTCCACCTAGGTTGTAGCCATCCGCCAACATTCTCTCCAGCACATATCGATCGCCCACATCCGTACGCAGCAGTTTTATACCGTTGTTTTTCAGGGTGGCTTCCATGCCCATATTGCTCATTACCGTTGCCACAAGCGTCTCTTTTGCCAGCGTGCCACGCTGTTTCATATCCATAGCGCAAATGCTCATAATCTTGTCGCCATCCACCACATTGCCATGCTCATCCACAGCAATCAACCTATCTGCATCTCCATCAAATGCCAGCCCCACATCGGCACCCAGTTCCGGCACTAGGCGGGAAAGTTGATCCGGGTGAGTGGAGCCACAATTGTCATTTATATTGTTGCCATCCGGCATATTGTAATAGGGAATTACCTCCGCACCCAGCAGCTTAAAGATCCACGGGGCAACCTCGCTTGCCGCACCATTTGCACAGTCCAGCACCACCTTCATGCCTTCTAGGCTCACATCTGTTGTGGAAACAATGTGATCTATATACTCCTGCGCCGCCTTTTTCATATGAATGCGCCTGCCCACTTTAATGCCAGTGGGGGTGGGTACCTCTTTGCAGTTGTTGTTAATGATTGCTTCTATGCGGTCTTCTATTTCATCCGCCAGTTTGTATCCATTGGAATTGAAAAATTTAATGCCATTGTATTCTACCGAATTGTGGGATGCCGATATCACAATGCCCGCATCGTAGCCCATTTCACGTGTGAGATATGCCACTGCCGAAGTGGGCAGCGTGCTGGATGCCACCACTGCAATGGCTCCTGCCGAGCAAATGCCTGCCACCAAAGCACTTTCCAGCATATCGCCGGAGGCTCGGGTGTCTTTTCCTATCAATATTTTCGCCTTGTGAATGGCATCTGTTAAGCAGTATGCACCCGCCCGCCCCAGTTCATATGCCATCATAGACGTAAGTTGTTCATTTGCAATTCCTCGCACGCCATCCGTACCAAACATTCTTGCCATGTTGTTTCCCCTTTAAATTCAGATTACTTATGCTCAAACAAATAGTGCTCGGCAGCGGTAGCTGCCATAGCCCCATCCGATGTTGCGGTAACAATTTGCCGCAGGCTTTTGGTTCTAATATCCCCCGCGCAAAAAACGCCGGGCAGCTCCGTTCGGCAGCTTTCATCCGCAAGTATAAAGTTGTCCTCACTCAGCGTCAGCTGTCCCTTCACCATATCTGTACGCGGCAGGTTTCCCACCGCAAAGAATACGCCCCTTAACGGAATTTTTCTCTGCTCTTTTGTTTCCACCTGCTCTACCACAATGCCATCCACAGAAAATTCGCCCGTTACTTCCAGAGGAATATATGGCGTTAAAACCTCTATATTCTCCACTTTTTCCAGCATTTTCACCAGTGCATGCTGCGCACGAAACTCGTTCCTTCGGTGAACTAAATATACTTTGGAGCAAATATTGGCCAAATACAGCGCATCCTCTACCGCTGTATTGCCGCCGCCCACCACAGCCACCTCTGCATTCTTAAAAAATGCGCCATCGCAATTTGCACAGTAGGAAATGCCCGCTCCCATCAGCTTGCGTTCACCCGGTATGCCCAGCTGCCGTGGCACAGACCCCATTGCCAATATCACCGTTTTGGCTTCATATGTATTTTTATTTGTAATTATTTTTTTTATTTTTTCTTCCAGCAACAGCTCTTTTATGTCCTCTGATTGAATTTGAGCGCCTGTGCGCTGTGCCTGCAGTTTCATATTATTGGCCAGTGTTGCCCCCGGTATTTCCTGCTTAAACCCCGGGTAATTCTCTATGGTGCTGCTTATGGCCATTTGCCCGCCTGCAAAGGCACGCTCTAGTGCCAATACGTTCAGCCCGGCTCGTGCCGCATAAATGGCTGCTGTAAGCCCGGCTGGTCCTGCCCCTGCTATAATCAAATCATACATTTTATTGCACCGCCTAACATTGATTTATAATTTCGTGTCTATACCACTTTGTTTTAGAATTGCATTGCAGTATAACGCGATTTTATTCTACTATCTACAGTTATCTACAGTCAT
Organism: uncultured Christensenella sp.; assembly: GCA_964592125.1. Taxonomy (GTDB): domain Bacteria; phylum Bacillota; class Clostridia; order Christensenellales; family Christensenellaceae; genus UBA5399. The sequence continues at coordinate 10,515 of CAZQBV010000017.1, read as the reverse complement.
ATGACGTTTGGTGATAGGACTATTCCAAATATCATGATCACCTTTTCCATGGCGCACAAAATAGCAACTATGCTTTTTCAATATCGCCCGTACTTTCTTTTCAAACTCAGCCATGTAAGCGTACCTGTTCGTGGCGTTCGGAACGGAAACACATAGATATACTTTCTGGCAATGCTCCATTTAATTCTAGCAACTCGGGAACGGCAAACCGAATTCTTTCTATCAGTGCATCCAACGAACCGGATTCCAACACAAGGCCGGGTATGTCGCTACTGGTAGCTATCCACACAGATGCATCCCCATCCCATATAAGATTTACATTATACTCATGCATATTCGTAACACCTCCTGTCAGGTGTTATTATACCATAAAGTTTTATCCGATTGCTATATGCTTCATACCTGTTCCGTTTCATGCTTTTTTTGCATTTGCGAATCAATTGTTGATATTCACGCACAATTGAGATACCATGTTTATTATGGAAAAAATAGCAATCCAACAAACCAAACCCACCGCAGGGCTAAATGGCAATGCACTAAAGCTAATTGCCATCATTGCTATGGTTCTGGATCATGCGGCATACCTGTTCCTGCCAAAAGATACACCGCTTTACAGCATATTGCGGTTGATTGGGCGTTGCACCGGCCCCATCATGTTCTATCTTTTGGTAGAGGGCTATCATCATACCAGCAACATCAACAAGTACATGTTGCGGATGGGTGTTTTTGCATTGGTCAGCTATCTCCCCTATTTTTTAATGATCAACAAAACTTTGCCCAGTGCCGAAAATTTTGCCAGCTTTGATGTTATTTACACCTTGCTTTTGGGCTTGCTGGCACTGCGCGCAAGGCACGAAATAAAAAACACCTTTTTAAGGTGGCTGGTAATTGGCATTGTGCTGATACTTTCTGTACCTGCAGATTGGTACTATTTAGGCATCATTCTTATTTTGGTGTTTGATTACTACTACGACGATTTCAACAAGCAGGCTTTTGGCTACTGCATTGTTGTGCTGTTCAGCCTGCTACCCATTCTTTCATTGCCCATAAAATATCTTTTTACCGGTCAAGAATTTGCAGCAGAGACTGTGCTGGGCAGCCTGTATAAGTTAGGCATGTTTCTTCCCATCGCGTTGCTTCGTTTATACAACGGCAAACGAGGCCAGAAAGGTTTTTTGTTCAAGTGGGGGTTCTACATCTTTTACCCTGCACACATTGTAGTACTATATATAATTTATTATTTTACCATAAAAGCTGGGTTTGCAGCATAAAAGAGCATAGCACCACATTTGTATGCCCGCTTATAGTATAATAGAATAATAGGCATAGCATATGGAGAGGATACGGGCAGTTTGCCCTTTTATAAACTATGGATTTATTTTCGCAAAATTTAAAGCAGAGTGCTCCTCTTGCAGATAGAATGCGGCCACAAACGCTGGATGATTTTTTGGGGCAGGAGCATATTGTGGGCAAAGGCACACTGCTGCGCCGCGCCATAGAGGCAGACAAGCTGGGCTCCTGTATTTTTTGGGGGCCACCCGGCTGCGGCAAAAGCACTTTGGCAGAAATTATTGCAGGCACCACTGGCAGCGATTTTTACAAGCTGAACGCCGTTACCAGTGGCGTAAAGGATGTACGCGAGGTAATCGACAAGGCGGAAAGCGCCCTAAAGATGTACCAACGCGAAAGCTTTTTACTGCTGGACGAGTGCCATCGCTGGTCTAAATCCCAATCAGACAGTGTGCTTCCTGCTATGGAAAAAGGCATTATAAAGCTGATTGGCTCCACTACGGAAAACCCCATGGCCTCTATGACCAGCGCTATTGTGTCTCGTACACGGCTGTTTGAGTTTTATCCCTTAAACCAGCAGGATGTAATGGCGGCAATACACCGTTCCATTGCAGATACCATAAATGGGTTTGGCAATATGCAGCTTTCCGTAGACGAAGCCGCTATAGCGCATTGGGCAGACATTGCAGAAGGAGATGTGCGCACCGCACTGAACGCGTTGGAGCTGGCAGTGCTTACCACCAAGCCCAACAGCAAGGGGAAAGTGTGCATCACGCTGGAAATTGCAGAACAAAGCATACAGCAACGCGCTGTACGTATGGATGAAAATGAATATTACGATATGCTTTCCGCCTTTTGCAAATCCTTGCGCGGTGGCGATAGCGATGCAGCATTGTTTTGGTTTGCGCGCATGGTATATGGCGGAATGGACCCCCGGGTGCCTGTGCGCCGCATGATTGTTCACGCCAGTGAGGATGTGGGGCTGGCCAACCCCAGCGTGCTAAACCAGTGCGTGGCAGCCTATCAGGCACTGGAGTTTATTGGCATGCCGGAGGCACGGCTGGGCATTGCACAAGCCATTATTTATCTGTGCGAGTCACCAAAAAGCAACAGCGTGGTAGAGGCTATTGGTGCCGCATGGGATGCCGCGAAGCACACCGCAGTAAAGGGTGTGCCGCAGTATCTGCAGGATGCCAATTACGAGAAAGCCAAACACGCGAAAAAAAGCAAAGATTACAAATATCCCCACAGCTATCCACGGCACTATGTGGATCAGCAATACCTGCCAGACGAGCTTGCCGGCAGTGTTTTTTACAAGCCGTCCTTTGAGGGGTACGAGCAAAAGGTACACGAATACCGCCGCTACATAGGCAAGGAAAGCAAGGAAGATTTATGAGTTCTGTTGTGAACTAGAAAATCGCATCTGCAAAAAGGTATGCCTTTACAAAGCAGCTTGTATACTATATAATGACACTACTATAAATAGCATAGTTGCCAGATGCGGACAAACGTCCCACCGGAATATCCACACAGCGAGCGGGAGATGGTGCAAGCCCCGCGGCAATGTTCGGCCGGATTATCACCACATTGAAAAGCAACGCGCATAGCCTGCGTTTATTGGCTGTTGAGTGCCCCGCGTTTTATTCGGGGAATTCAGGTGGTACCGCGTTTCAAAGCGTCCTGATGCAATATTAGGACGTTTTTTGTTTTTATTTTTGTTTAATTGTATGATGAGTATGGCATAAGTAGTATGGAGGGAAACATGTATAAAAAAGTATCTACGGATTTAAAATTTAACGAGCGAGAGCTGGAAATTTTGGAGTTTTGGGAAAAGCAACAAATCTTTCAGAAAAGCATGGAGAAAAACAAAGGGAATCAGGATTTCACCTTTTACGATGGCCCACCCACAGCAAATGGCAAGCCTCACATTGGCCACATACTTACCCGTTGTGTGAAGGATCTGTTCCCGCGATACAAAACCATGCAGGGCTACAACGTGCTGCGCATTGCGGGCTGGGATACCCACGGCCTGCCTGTGGAACTGGAAGTGGAAAAAGAACTGGGGCTGGACGGAAAAGAACAAATAGAAGAATACGGTATAGAACCTTTCATCCAAAAATGCAAGGAATCTGTATGGAAATATAAAGGCGAGTGGGAGCGTATGTCCCAGCGTGTGGGTTTTTGGGCGGATATGGAGCACCCCTACATTACCTATGAAGACAACTATATTGAATCTGTATGGTGGAGCTTGAAACAAATTTTCGACAAAGGGCTGCTGTACAAGGGACACAAAATTGTTCCCTATTGCCCACGCTGTGGCACAGCGCTCAGCTCTCACGAGGTGGCACAGGGCTATAAAGATGTAAAGGAAACTTCTATCTTCGTTCGCTTCAAGGTAAAAGACGAGGATGCCTACTTCCTGGCATGGACCACCACACCTTGGACTTTGCCCAGCAATGTGGCGCTGTGCGTAAACCCTGCCGAAACCTATGTGAAAGCAGAATCCAAAGATGGCGATGTCTACTACCTTGCACATTCGCTTTGCGAGCAACTGTTAGGTGAGGATGCACGCATCATAGAAAAATTCACCGGTAAAGAGCTGGAACACAAAGAGTATGAACCTTTGTTCCCGTATGCCACCACGGATAAAAAGGGCTGGTATATCACCTGTGCCGATTATGTTACCTTGACCGATGGCAGTGGCATTGTGCACATTGCACCCGCCTTTGGCGAGGACGACTATGCCGTAGGTCAAAAGTATGATTTGCCCTTTGTGCAATTGGTAAAAACAGATGGCAGCTTTCATGAAAGCACCCCTTGGGCAGGCACGCAGGCCAAAGCCGCAGACCCGCAAATTATTGCAGATTTGGATGCAAGGGGTTTGCTGTTTGCACAGCTGGATTACGAGCACAACTACCCCTTCTGCTGGCGTTGCGACACACCCCTGCTGTACTATGCCCGCGAAAGTTGGTTTATTAAAATGACTGCGGTGAAGGAAAACCTGATTGCGAACAACCGCAGCGTAAACTGGATGCCCGAAAACATCAAAGAAGGCCGTATGGGCAACTTTATAGAGAACGTTATAGACTGGGGTATCTCCCGCGAACGCTACTGGGGCACGCCCCTGCCCATTTGGGTTTGCAATTGCGGGCACAAACATGCCATAGGCTCGCGTGAGGAACTACGGCAAATGGCAGATGTTTCGGTTCCCGAAGATTTGGAACTGCACAAGCCTTTTATAGATAAAATTACTTTGAAATGCCCAGAATGCGGCGGCAGCATGCAGCGTGTCACAGAGGTGATAGACTGCTGGTACGACAGTGGCTCTATGCCCTTTGCACAGTGGCACTACCCCTTCGAAAACAAAGAGGCATTCCATAGCCACTTCCCTGCCAACTTTATCAGCGAAGCGGTAGACCAAACACGCGGCTGGTTCTACACGCTGCTGGCCATCAGCACAGCAGTGTTTGAGCAACCTTCGTTTGAAAACTGTATTGTGCTGGGGCATGTGCAGGACAAGGACGGGCAAAAGATGAGCAAGCACAAGGGCAATGTGGTAGACCCCTGGGCTGCGCTGGACAAGCAAGGCGCTGATGCCGTGCGTTGGTACTTTTATGCGGGAAGCGCACCGTGGCTGCCCTCTCGTTACTATGATGACGCAGTAAGTGAATATCAGCGCAAATTTATGGGAACTCTTTGGAACACATATGCCTTCTATACCCTGTATGCGGAAATTGACAAGTTTGACCCCACACAGCATACGCTGGACAAAGCACATTTGAACATTATGGACAAATGGGTATTGTCTCGCTTGAATTCCCTTGTGAAAACTGTGTGTAAAGACTTGGACGAATACAAAATTACAGAGCCAGCCCGCGCCATCAATGAATTTGTAGACGAGCTTTCCAACTGGTACATACGCCGTGGGCGCGAGCGCTATTGGGGCAGTAGCATGAGTGATGACAAAGTTGCCGCCTATATGACACTGTACACAGTTTTGGAAACACTTTCCCGCCTCATTGCACCCTTTGTGCCCTTTATGGCGGAAAGTATCTATCAAAATTTGGTACGCACTGTAAACAGCAATGCGCCGGAATCTGTACACCTGTGCAATTATCCCACTGCCGATGCTTCCTTCATAGATACAGCCTTGGAAAACGGTATGGATGCCGTGCTGAACGTGGTGGTGCTGGGACGCGCCTGCCGCAATACGGCAAATATCAAAAACCGTCAGCCCATTGGCAAAATTTACGTGTCTGGTATCAGCAATTTGGATGATACCTACATAGATGTAATTAAAGGCGAGCTGAATGTACACCATGTGGAACTGGGCGCAGCGGCAAACGAATACATTACCTACAATGTAAAGCCACAGCTGAAAACAGTGGGGCCAAAGTATGGCAAGCTGCTGAACGGCATTCGTCAGCACCTTTCCAATGCAGATGGCATGGCAATTGTAAACACGGTAAACGCAGGCAATGCCTATGCATTTGATGTAGATGGGCAACCCGTTTCCCTACTGCTGGAGGATGTGCTGATAGAGCCAGCGCAAAAAGAGGGCTATGTTGCAGAAACCGCTGGTGATTACGCCGTGATTATTGACACTGCGCTGACCCCCGAGCTGATAGAGGAAGGCTATGTGCGCGAAGTCATTTCCAAAGCGCAAACCATGCGCAAGGAAGCCGGATTTGAAGTAACCGACAAAATACGCCTGTTCGTTACTGGCAGCGAAATTATCACTGCTGTTTTGGAAAAGAACCAAACACAGGTATGCGGTGAGGTGCTGGCAGAAGAACTGCTTTTCGGCAAAACGCAGGGCTATGAAAAAACTTGGGATATTAACGGACAACAAACACAATTTGGCGTGGAAAAACTGTAATGGCAGAGTGATCCGCTTCTACCGCAACAAACAAAAAACTGCTCCGCGGAGCAGTTTTTTTGATTTCCGTTTTATGCCAATCTCAAAGAGAAACAAGTACTCGTTTTTAATCCGCGCACATGCGCGGGGTTCATAATACGTTTTGGCATTATCAATCAATTAAACCGTTCAATACTTCTACCATTCCGATTTAAAACCTCTGTTTCATCGCCCTAAAAAATAAATAAATGAAGCGCTATACTTCGTAATAAATCGCGCGCAATATGCGCAACTCGAAAAATGTTTTTTCATTTTTCGAGTGGGAATGTCGCTCAATAGTGATTTCACCCAAAATGCGGAGCATTTCGGAACTGCCGTATGGCAGTGATAAAAATATCGCTTTTGCGTTATTTCTATCCGGAATCAGTATTATACTTCAAAAATGACATATCATTTTATGCGGCGATAGAAAAACCGTTTTAGGGCGATACCGCACAGAAATCGAGTCGTTGGCATCGTGAAGGATTTTTGTGTGAAACAAGGACAAAAGCGCAAGAATAGCAGCGCTATTTCGAGCATTTTGGACGCAGTGTCACGCAAAAAGACTAGTGATGACGACGTGCGCGGTTTGTGCGGTGTTGCCTTAGGTTTTTCTATCAGTGTTTCGTATTACTTTTCTATTGAATCATAATATGAATATTTTGTGAACTTTCGTTCATTTAAAGCGCTTTATGCATAGAAAACGCCTATTTAAAGCCATTGTGCTCTTGTTTTTCTAGTATCATTGTTTCTTGCCCATTCTGCGAAACAACTGCACCGCAACCAAAAACCCTGCAGCAGCAATAATCACCAGCAACGCCACATTCCATGCAACATCCGTACCATTTAGCACCGCCTGCCCCTGTGTGGCGGGAAGCACTTTGCCAACAGCACGTAAACCCTCTGGCAGCAAATCTGCAGGAAACATGGTACCGCTAAACATAATGGACGGCAAAAACAATATTTGCCCCACCACGCCCACCAACGCCTGTTTTTTTACCACTGCGCCCAGCACAGTGCCCAGCGCAGCACTTGCTGCTATGGTAAGTGCAATGACCCCAAAGAACTGTGGATAATTGGTAATATGCGGCACATCAAATACATACGGTGCTGTAAGTGTAATCACAATGCATAACAGTATCATATGCAAAAAGGCAATCAGCACATTGGAAAGCAGATACGACCATGCAGGTATACCTGCTGCCTTATATGCATTCAACACGCCCGTTTCCCTAGCCTTCACCAAGGTTTGGGGAAGCCCCAAATACGCTGCCATAGAGATGGTAAAAATACAAGCCACTGCCGCCAACGAAAAATTGCCGTTCCCCAAAGACATGGCCCCCATAATTGCGCCCAGCACAAAGTACATCACCAACGGCACCAAGTAGTAAACCAGTAGCACCCCCTTGTCTCGCATATCACATTTGAACTGTATACCCAGCTGTATCATAAAAGCCTTCATTGCAGCCCACCTCCATTTGCTATGGATACGAACAGGTCTTCCAAACTGGCGCGCTCCACCCGCAAATCCACAATGTTGTTTTGTTCCCGCTGCAATTGACCCAATAAAAGCAACAGGGTGCTTTGTATCTCTCCACTTGCAAAGCGTAGATACCCCTCAGGCAACGTTTCCGGCGGAGAAATGCCTGCTGGTATTTGAAAGGGTCTTTCCGTCTTCAGCAGTATTTTGCTGCCCGCACTGGCACGCGCCGTCAGTTCCAGCGGCGGCCCGGTTAGCACAATTTGCCCCTTTCGTAAAAAACAAATATTGTCTGCCAAAAGCTCTGCCTCACTCATGTCATGCGTGGCCAGCAATATGGTAACGCCTTCGTCTTTTAGGCTGCGCAGTTCATTGTGCAACGCCCGCCTTCCCTCCACATCCAGACCAGCGGTGGGCTCGTCCAGCAGCAACACCTGTGGGTTGTGGCACAACGCCAGTGCTAGGTGCAGCCTGCGCTTTCGCCCTGTGGAAAGTAGCGCATACTGCTTTTTTGCGTATTCGTCCATGCCAAACCGCGTTAACAGGTCGCCCCGATACGCCGTTCCATGCCACGCGCAAAACAACTTCATGGCTTCTGGCGGTGTAATAGCCTCGGGCAGCGAAGTGCTTTGCAGCTGCACGCCCAATATGCCTTGTATTTTTTTGTCTGGAACAGTTTTGTCCATCACAGTTATGCGCCCGCCGTCTGGCCGTCGCAATCCTTCCATGCATTCCAGTGCCGTGGTTTTTCCCGCACCGTTCACCCCCAGCAATGCGCACGTTTCCCCCTGCCGCACAGAAAAACTTACACTGTTCAGCACACGCTTGCCATCATATACTTTGGTTAGTCCATCAAATACAATTGCTTCTTTCATTTTCTCCCCTTTGCTTACATACTACGGTTTGGCATAATCCAGCTTGCCATTTTCTGCGATAGACTACCTTCCATAGCGAATTCCCAAATACAATGCCTTTGCGCTATCCAACACATAGGCAAATACCAGCAAAACAACAAAGAAAATATAGAAGTATCGAAAAAATTCTAAGAAAGATAAATCAACCGGTGAACCCTGCTGCTGTGCTGTGCCAATTTGCTGCACAATATTCTGGTTCCAAATGGCCGGATTTAAAAAGATGCTCAATAGTATTGAAAGAGCAACTATATTAATGAGTACCATTGCAAAAGACAGCTTTATCGTATATTTTCCTGCTATCACACGCAAAATCTCGCGTACTATTCCAGCCAAAAAACAAATGTTAATCAACGGCAACACAACATGCAAAAAATCCAAATCAAACACAGGTGCTATACTTTTTACGCCTGCATCTGTTATGGTAAAAACGCCCATAAATTGCGGTGCAAAATTGAAAAACAGCATGACAACAACAGTGAAAACAATGCTGGCAATCGGATCGCTTTTCTTAATCAACGCTTTTTCATCCGGTATTGGCGGCAGGTCTTCCACTGTCCATTCTTTTTTTATTTCTATTCTTACTTTGAATCGTTCCACAAAGAAAAAGACCAAGGTAACATATGCAAACGCCTGTGTAAAAGCAAATAGAATATTTACAAAAAACTCTGCCACGCTATTTTGCACTTCTATATAGGAATTGGCTATTATGCCAATTGCCAATGAAATACCCATGCCAATAGCAACCGCACCCATCACAATTTTTAGTACAAAGCAGTAATTATCGTAATATTCGTTGCTAATCAACGCTCGTTTTTCTTCTTTATAGCTTGCGGCCAGCACTTTGGGGCTACCCAGCTCTGTTAGCACCGCCTTTACGTCTTCCAGTGTATAATCGCCGTCTTGCGTGCGATCCAAAAGCATATCGTAAATATTACTGTTCAATTCCTGCTCAATATCGTTTCTGCTCTTTTGTGGCAGCCTACGCGAAACATCATATACATAGCGTTTTATCATATCCTCTTTCATTATTTTATTCATTGTTATCTCCTCTGTTACTCATTAGTTCTTGCATACCACACACCAGTTCTTCCCATTGCAGCTTAAGCTCTTTATATACTTCCTTACCCATTGGCGTAAGCGAATAATATTTTCTGGGTTTCGAACCTCCCGTTTCCCATTCACTCAGCAACAGCCCTTGCTTCTCCAATCTTCTAAGCAACGGGTACAGTGTTCCCGCTTCCACACTTATCCCCTTTTCTTCCAACACTTGCACCAGCGCATATCCATATTTAGGTTTTTCCAGCTGGCTAAGCACGCTTAACACAATCGTTCCTCGCCGCAGCTCCAAACTTAGCATTTGCATCACTTCGGTTGTATTTGCCATCGTTTTTATTCCCTTTCTGTATTTTCTCATCAAATACAACTTGTACTATTATCTATCAAACAACCATTGTTTCCATGCAAAACAATCTATTCACAATATACTATGCGCCACACACTATTGTCAATATTATATTATTATTTATTTTGGTGTTTTTCGAACTTTTTTCTTAGGTTCTCAGCTTTTCAGTTTGGTATGCTACAAAGTTCTTGTTATGCTAAGTATTTTATGATACAATAAATCTCGTCTTTAAATTTTAAATGCTTCTATGCCACCAAACAGAAGACTCTGTGCCACATAGGGGTATATACTATTAAAATTTGTTGCAGACTTGGAGAGATGGCTGAGTGGCTGAAGGCGCACGACTGGAAATCGTGTTTACGTTAATAGCGTAACCGGGGTTCAAATCCCCGTCTCTCCGCCACAATTTGTCTAAAAACCCGCTTGCAGAGCGGGTTTTTAGCATTTAAGGGATTGATTTTTCACCTGATTTTAGACGCAATATACAGAAAAAGAAAAAGGGAGGCTAGCTCCCCATCGCTTCTATCAATTT
>CAZQBV010000016.1:25984-37742 GCA_964592125.1 uncultured Christensenella sp. | reverse complement strand
GCCTATGGCACGGATTAAAAACGTATAACGTTTTTAATCAAGAATTAGTATAAAAACAGAGCATCTTCAAAAAAAGATGTTTGTGTTGTATTTTTATAGTATACAATAGATTTAGATCGATGCCTATATAGTAATACTATAATTTAGCACTATGAAGTTACTATCATCAGCTTGTAAAATAACTGTAACTTTTATGGTGAAACTGGCTGTTTGTGTTTGGAAAGAATATACATCATACATCAAAATCAAAAAAGCTGCGCTTTTCCAAAGGAGGCTTCCCGTGTTTAACAACAATAAAATCCAAGTAACGAACTACGGAATTTTAAGCAGCAAGGTGGCGGGCGATGTTCGCATAGTGCATCTTTCGGATTTGCACGAAAAAGAATTTGGCATTGGCAACAAGCAGTTGTTCCACGCCGTGAAAAAATTGCAGCCCGATTTGATTGCCATAACGGGGGATTTGGTGGCGCACGAAAAGCAAAGAACGACCAATACACTCTACACCGCCGCGCTGGCAGAGGGGCTTTCCAAAATTGCCCCCAGCTATTTTGTTACCGGAAATCACGAGCGTGCCTTCCATGCGCAGGTGTGCAACACATTGGCGGAGGGTGGCGTAACTGTTTTGCATGGCGATATAGTAACGCACGACATTCGCGGCACAAAGCTAAATGTAGCAGGGGTAGACGATGTTTCCTATGGGCAAACAAACCTGCCGGAAATGGCCAACATATTCAGCGGGGCAGAGGTTTTCAACTTGTTTCTATCGCACCGCCCAGAAGTTTTACCCTATATCAACAATAAAAATATCGATTTGGTTTTGGCGGGGCACACACACGCGGGGCAAATACGCTTGCCCGGAATCAGCAGGCTGTATATGCAGGGGCAAGGGTGGTTTCCCAAATATATGCAGGGCGAAATGAACGATGGAAACACCACCATGATTATCAGCCGCGGGCTGGGCGCCTCGGGCTACCCCACGCTGCGCATCAACAACCCGCCCGATCTTGTTTTTGTGTTAATTGGAAAGGCATAGTGTGTCTATATTAAAATTTCTTCCATCAGGACATCTAGCACTGCCGAATTGTCGGCTAGATGCAATCGTAGCATTGGATTCCATTCAGGCAGTATATATCTGTGATCAACCGACAATCTAAAATTCATACCTAGCTCATTTACAAAACGAAGGCTTTGATCTGTTTTTCCTTCGTCGCCCTGCGGTTCGTCCTCTACAGGCACTGCGGTATCCAGTACCGAAAGCAATTTTCCTGTTGCCTGTTCGTCCAGTTCCACAGGCTCATCATTATAATATATCGTGTAGCGAAGCAATTCATCTTTGTTTTTCCCCGTTGCTTCCATCAAGACGGATTCTAACTCTTCCTCCCAAAAGCCATATACACGCCCTTCATACTCCAGCATAAGTTCACCTTCCCCATAGGCTACGGTGTACGGGCTTTCATTTTTCAATACTAATATATTGCCAGCAAGCCCTGTCCAATCGTATGCCAATTCGTTGTTTTCTGAAATCTGAATTGGAGTAGCCACTGTTACTTGTTCACCCGTTTTGCCCAATGCCACAACAGTCTTATCACTAGGTGGTTCCTTTATATTTGGTGGTGTTGTAGATGATCCATTCCTCGCGTTTGGCTGTTGCGTTTCACCCGCTGGCACTTCATTTGTTTTTTCACCACATGCACCTAGCAAGAAAAATAAAATCAAAAGCAGCAATAGTGTAACACTACGTAGTACTGTCTTTTTCATTTAGCATCGCCTCCTTGTTTTTTTATTGCAATACCTTTCAGACGCCACCCCATCATACATAGTTCCATGTTGTGATATAATATGGATGATATAGCGCAATGCAAGCAGAATTTTCAAAAAAATCAAAGACAATACAGCAAAAAATTCTTATTTGATCCACTGGCAATAAAACAGCGCTAAATATCTTGTTCCGCGGGATAGATTCGTGCTATACTGATAGCAATATATTTGAATAAAAAGCACTAGGATACGAAATGCTTTGAGTATGGGAGATATTGAAATTGGAAAATGTGGTGAAGAAGCCCTTTGTAACCAAAGAGCAATTGGAAGAAATTGCACGGGAATACCCCACGCCCTTTTATTTGTACGATGAACTGGGCATACGGGAAAACGCCAGGCGCTTGCAACGCGCTTTTGCATGGAACCCCGGGTTTAGAGAATACTTTGCGGTAAAGGCAACGCCCAACCCGGCCATATTGCAAATTTTGAAAGAGGAAGGCTGCGGTGCGGATTGCTCGTCCTATACAGAGCTGATGATGGCGCAATCTGTAGATATTATCGGTCACGATATTATGTTCTCCTCCAACGCAACGCCTGCGGAGGATTTCAACCTTGCGGGGCGCATGGGCGCAATTATCAATCTGGACGATTTTACCCATATAGATTTTTTGGATAAAGTGATTGGTATACCCAAAATAATTAGTATGCGATACAACCCCGGCGGTATGCTAACTGTAGCCAACCAAGTGATGGACAACCCCGGCGAGGCAAAGTATGGCATGACATACGAGCAGCTGGTGGCTGGTGCAAAGAAGCTTTCCGCAATGGGCGCAGAAAAATTTGGCCTGCATGCTTTCTTGGCCAGCAATACCAAAAACAACGAGTATTACCCAGAGCTTGCGCGGCTGATGTTTGAGGTGGCAGTGCGCCTGCAAAAGGAAACGGGTGTAGACATACGCTTTATCAATCTTTCAGGCGGCATTGGCATTCCTTACCAGCCAGACGAACAACCTGTGGATATTATGGCGATAGGTGAGGGCGTAAAAAAAGCATATAATGATATCTTGGTACCTGCCGATATGGGCGATGTGGCTATTTTTACAGAGCTGGGGCGCTACATGCTGGGGCCATACGGTATATTGGTTACCCGTGCCATACATGAAAAGCACATCTACAAGGAATACATAGGCACAGATGCCTGCGCTGCAAATCTAATGAGACCGGCCATGTACAAGGCCTACCACCACATTACGGTAATGGGCAAAGAGGGCTGGCCTGCAGATCACAAGTATGACGTAACGGGTGGCCTGTGCGAAAACAACGATAAATTTGCCATAGACCGCATGTTGCCCAAAATAGATATGGGCGATTTGCTAGTGATTCATGATGCGGGCGCGCACGGCTTTGCAATGGGGTACAACTACAACGGCAAGCTGCGCAGTGCGGAAGTGCTGCTGTGCGAGAACGGCAAAACAAAGCTAATTCGCCGTGCGGAAACACCGGAAGACTACTTTGCAACTTTCGACTTTACTGGGCTGTTTAAAGGCAAAAGCAAATAGAAAAAGTAGAGATCATGGCTAATGAGCAAAAAGGGCGATATGTTCGCCCTTTTTTAAAGCCGCTTACAAGTGCAAACCCACTGCCAGCCACATAGTTGCAATTTTTCAGGAAGTGCATAACCTTCCCGCAGTTGCTGGCAATATGGTTTTTCTCGCTGTACGTTTGGCAAAACAAGCTGAGACATACTTGAATAGAAGCTATTATATACTTGCTATTTCTTGGTTATTGCGTCAAGGTATTCTCTGGTGCTTCTATGGATAGAGGCCGAAATTTCTGAATACATTGCTCTGTCCATTTCATCTATAGATGGTACGTCTTTTATATCTTCAGTGCTGTAACTGTAAAATTCTTTTACAGGCTCTTTTGTGCTAGATTCACTATCTGTTCTTGTTACATGAACATATAAACTCACACTGGAATTGTCAAAGTTTTTATAGAACTTTTCTTTATCTGGATTTGGATAAAGATCCAAAATAGAGTACGCGATAAAGGTATACTCACCCAGTTTTCCTCGTTCGATAAAGCGTAAATCTTCAGCGATTGCCCCATTGTCTACATTCATAATACTACAGGAATACGAAACATCAATTTCTTCTTTTGCCCAGTATGCGTCATCTTCGGATAATTGCGATACTTGACTCTCATCCACTAAGACAATGACGTATGGCGTGTATTCGATTTTACCATGATCCTCGTACTCATCCTGATATAAATTGATAGAGACAATATCTATATTTGCATCGTTGTAGTAAGGAATGCTATAGGGCAATTCCTTTATTTCAAAATGCTCATAACCGGAAGCAGATTTTCCGCAGGCTGTGACGCTAGTAATAAAAAAACAGAATAAAACCACTAAAACAGAGAATTTTTTCATGGGGTTTCCTCCAACAATTTTTTATATGAATAAGTGAAAATATATGATTTTAAATAAGTATAGCACAGGAAGCATAATGATTCCATATTAGTTTAATGTTGGTTGAAATTTTTTTACTCCCGCAGCAGTTTTTCCTTTTTTAGCTTGCCTATTTTTCGGCTGACGGGAAGCACAAGTGTGGCAAACAGCACAATACCAATTGCCACCAGCGCACTGCCCATAATGCCGTTGAACAGGGTGGTATCTGCAATATGGCTGGGGGAAATCCAAATGTGGATATTCGTAATGCCAATTGTCAGCTCTACGCAGGCAAGAATAAGCCAAAAACGCTGAATACGCCGATAGTGGACGATGCGGGAGTCGATATCGCTGTAAATGTCAAACGAACCGTCCGCCGCCTTCTTGCGAAAATACACCCATCTTTGATAGCTTGCCACACACTCTACCCCATTGTCCTCCATAAACGCTATGTACTGTGCGCTTTCGGGGTTTGCGGGGGAGTGCTCCAGCAGCTCCAGCCGATAGATATATTCGCCTGGCTCGCAGCTTTCAAACACATATCTGCACCAGGAATAATCCACAAGCGCCAGACCATTTGCGGCCATTTCATTCAGCCAATTTTCTTCTTTTTCGAAATTCCAATATGCTTTTCTAACAATTTTTTTCATTTGTATCTCCCGTTACATTGCTTCCGTTATGCAGCAATTCGCGCAGTCTTTTTAATTCTTCCTGAACCATTTCTTTACCCAGCTCTGTGATGATATATTCTTTTTTCCTAGTCTCGTTCTTGGAAGCAATGGCACAAATCCATTGCTTTTTTACCAGTGTGTTTATGGCACCATACAACGTGCCTGCCCCCAACGCAACGCGTCCGTTGCTTAGCTGGCTAATGTTTTGCATCACTGCATATCCGTGCATTGGCGTGTACAAAGATAATAAAATATAGTAGACTGCCTCTGTTAACGCGCCTCGTTCAATATTTTCTGCCATGGTTGCCCCCTGTTTTACTATTACGTTTTCCGATACTACGTTGGACATTATATCGTTTAACGTAATAGTTGTCAATAGACGCAGTAAGCATGGGATAGAAAAAATGATGAATCAATAAAATAACCAGCCCTTATTTTGCACTTTTGTGTTACACTATCGGAGTAAAAAATAATGCGTAAGCTATTTGCGCATTTATCCATAGCTACAGGAGTTGGTTGAAATGGCGGAATTAACTGCACTAAAAAACATTGGCAGTGAAATGAACAAAAAACTGCAAATAGTTGGCATTGGTACTGCGGAGGAATTGAAGCAGAGAGGCAGCAAAGAGGCCTACTTTCTACTAAAAGCACACTACCCCAATGTGTGCCTGGTTCATTTGTATGCATTGCAGGGGGCAATAGATGGCGTAGCGTACCATCAATTGCCGGAGGAAACCAAAGCAGAGTTGAAAAAATTTGCTGATGGCATAAAATAATGGCGGAAGAAAAAAGGGCATTCACAAACAAGCAATTTTTTTATCATGTACTATAAAAATGCAGTAAAAAATGGAACTGTGGGTTATACCGGTATCGGTTACAGAGCCAGAAAGAAGGTGATGGTAATGCAATGGAGCGAACTGTTTGACAATGAGCATGCACCACTGGACAGCCAAATAAAAGAATTTGTGGGCACGCCCTTATGGGAGGATTTGGCGAATCATTTACAGCAGGAATACAATGTGGAGCCAAAATTATTTTACAGCTGCTGCTCTATGGAGCAGGGGGTTTGGAAAGGGTGGAACGTAAAATTTAAAAAAGGCGGAAAAGCATTGTGTACGCTTTACCCAAAGCAAGGCTATTTTATTGCACTGATTGCGGTGGGCGAAAAAGAAACAGTAGAGGCCGATTTGTTGATTCCTTTTTGTAACGAGTACACGCAAAATGTATACCGCAAGACGAAATTTGGCGCAACTGGAAAGTCGCTGCCAATAGAGGTAACAACTGAAAACATATTGTGTGATGCGAAAAAATTGATTGCACTGAGGGCTGGCTCTCGTAAACCATAATGCCGCATCTTCTTTACAGCAGAACGCAGGAAGCATAGAAAACAGAACGATAAAACAAAGCAGTATGGAGGATACAGTTTGGAAATAAAAATTGTGAATGCGAACAAAAAACAGTTTTTAGACCTGCTTTTGCTGGCAGACGAGCAGGAAAGTATGATAGATAAATATTTGGAACGTGGTGAATTGTTTGCCTTGTATGAGGATGGAGATTTGAAAAGCGTGTGTGTGGTAACGCGGGAAAGCAGCGACACCTGCGAGCTAAAAAACATAGCCACCTATCCCCAGTACCACAACCAAGGCTATGGCAGCGGGTTAATCCGCTACATTTCCGCATACTATAAAGATACCTATAGCAGCATGACAGTTGGCACGGGCGACGTGCCCGCCATGACGCACTTCTATGAAAAAAACGGATTCCACCTTTCCCATAGAATTGCAAACTTTTTTACCGACAACTATGACCACCCTATGTTTGAGGATGGCGTTCAACTTGTGGATATGGTTTATTTCAGCAAGAAGCTATAGCTTTGGCGTGCCTTCGTATGCAGCGGAGCGCAAGCTTTCGGCAACGCCCCAAAAAATGGCAATCAACCAATTTCGGAGGAAACTGAAGTGAGACGAATAAGAACAGATGAACTGGAACAAGCCACCCAAAAAATGCTGGAAATGTTTATAGACACGCTGGATATTTCCATTGTTACAAAAGGCATAAACCCAGAAAAAGCCAGAATTGTGATTTACGAAAATTTGTATTGGGATATGGTTTATTATCATAAATATGGCGATGTTTTTACCTATGATGATGATTTTAGCGGAATTGTTTTTCTAATAGACGGCAAGAAATTTTCTTTCATGAAAATGGCAATGATATCTTCAAAAGCTGGCAAGAAAATTAAGAGTGTGCTTTCGAAAGAAGAAATGAAACTGTTTGCCGCCAATTGCCAAAAAGCACAGGAAGCGCACAGCTTCAAATGGTACAAAAAACGCAAAAACGTTCCCTATTACTTGGCACATATAGGAATAGATGTGGAAAAAAGAGGAACAGGGATATTCAGAAAAATGATGGAATTTGTGTTTGAGTATGCAAAAAAAGAAAACACAGAAATGGCCATAGAAACGTTTGATCCCAAAAATGCCGCTATTTATGAACACGTGGGGTTTGAACTGATGGAAACGGCGGAATCCAAAGATAAAAGCATTACAGAATACAGAATGTTAAAAGTGTTGTGAGTTGCCTAAAGGCATCCTTTTAGAAGTGCCGATCATTTATAGTAGGAGGATTATTTTATGTGGGTTGCATTCGCCGTGGCTGTTGGCTTGTTTGTGCTTTTGGGCATTGTATTTATCAATGGCAAAGGCGCTTTTTTGATTGCTGGCTACAATACCTCCAGCAAAGCGGAAAAGGCAAAATACGATGAAAAGGCTTTATGCAAGTTTATGGGGAAGATGATGTTCCTGTTTGCGCTGTGTTTTGCAATTGCGGCATTCAGCGATTTTCTAAATAGTATGATTCCCATGTGGGTGGGGATGTCGCTGTTTTTTGGCACCATTGTGTTTATGCTGATTTATGCCAACACTGGCAACAGGTTTAAAAAGTAAGCGTTTTCTGCGCCTATTGCATCAGAAGTTTGCATGATCGTAATAATAACCACCTTAACAAAGTAATGTTGTCCACATAATACAACGCCACATAAAATCCCCTATCTTGCAAAATAAAGATATTGATTGACAAAACTTCCCAAAACCACTACTGTAAAGATGGCGGGGCGGAGGGTTTTGGATTTTTGGTTGGTTGTAGTTTAGTTATTTTTATTATGCTATTATAACAATGAAGAACAATTTGCTTTAATTTGCTTTTATGTTGATTTTGGTTTCAACTGAAAAAATTTATATTACAACGAAATACAGTGATAAATAAAACTTGCTATTATAAATGTTAAAAAATTCTATATATTAATATGACGGATAAGGGTTGTAGCTATGATATTTGATATTAAATATGATTCCATAACAGAAACCAACTTATTTCTTCGTGCTCTTTGGGCTTTTCTCAGAGATGGACAACGAATGGGTTGGCAAACATTCGGTGCAAAAGATACGAGTAAGCAAACAATACTGATTGGACATCTTTCAAGTGCGACCTTAAATACGGCAAAAGCAGTTAGCGTTGCTTATCATAAAAGAGGATGCATGTCAAAGCTGATTATACTAGAATGTAATAACAACGAAATAGGTGGAAAAGATAAAGATTTTATTATCGATGCAGTACGCAGAGCTCAAGCATATAAAAAATTCTTAACTCCTCAGAGAATTTCAACAGCATATTCTTCTCCATATCAATTTCGATTAAGCCCCTATCAATCAGATGAGATATATTTGGGCACTGTATCAGAACATGCGTTGTGTATTGCACGATTTGATATACTTGCTTTTGATAAAGAAGATGGAGATTATATTGCCAAGAAGGCTATTTTTAAAATTGCAGATTTCTTATCTGCTAGTTGTTCAATTCCTATCCATGTTGGAGCGAAAGTATACGAAGAAACACAGCATGTAAAAACTAGAGAAAATAGTATGGAAATATATCTTACGGAAGCATCCGATATAGGCTCAAGGCCCATAATATCAGTTGCAGACTTAATCGATGTAACTATAAAAGAAAATATTAATAAGTTTTGCGATGAATCATGGGTTGATGAATATCCAAAATATTCTGCGTGCCTTCAATTGCCCAAATCAACTTTAACTGGTATAAATCAAATGCTATCGGGAATACATCACCGACCATTCTCGCAATATGAAAGTGCTACAAGGTTGTATAACACAGCATGTAAATATGAAAAATTATCTGGCATGAGTAAGGGATACTATGGTTTAGAAATTATTGATCTAGACTTGTCTCCAGTCGAAATTGCAAATACGCTTTTCATGTCTTCCTTTGAAGCTCTAGCAAATGTAGTAGATGATAGTGTAGAAACCTGTAAAACGTGTAACCAACCCAAATATAAAATTAGACAGAAGGTTTTATGCTTGTTTAAAACTTATTTTGGGAGCGATGTAAACCTAAAAATGATTGATCAGTACTATATTGATAGGAGTAGCTATGTTCATATGGGTATTCATCTTGGAGATCGTAGTTATGCTCACGTAAGCACGCCGCAATTAGATGCATCAGACAGGGGAATGGCGTCTCAAACATCTATGACTAATCTGCATATTATGCGTGAAGTGGGTGGTGAGCTTTTTAGAAGGGTATTAAAAGATATAATTTAATACGTTCGAAGATGCCCGTTCTAATCAAAGTTTCTCAAAGAAGCAAGTTCTCCAATTAGCAATTTAGAGCGGCCTCTAAACCATATTAGGTGGAGCATCTTATGGCTTCTTGACTGCCAATTATGTTTAAAATACAACACCCCACAAAACACTCCACCGCACCCATTGACAAAACTTCCCAAACCAACTAATATAAAGGTATCGGGGCGAAGCCCTGCAAAATATGAATATGATGCACGGCAGACCGAGGTGTTGGAGCACCCCGGCCCTGCAGAGAAGGTGACAAGACACCTCAACGCAACCCCATTCAGGGCACCGCGCCACTTGATTATATCAAT
Source organism: uncultured Christensenella sp. (assembly GCA_964592125.1). GTDB lineage: Bacteria > Bacillota > Clostridia > Christensenellales > Christensenellaceae > UBA5399. The sequence goes on along the minus strand of CAZQBV010000016.1, from coordinate 27,904 downwards.
TAACCGCGCCAGCTTCAAGGGGGATAGAAATATATTGGCAAACAGTATGCGTATGAGGATAAAAAATCTTCATGCGTTTTTTTGTATGATGTGGGGCAGCTCTGATAAAACAAATGTTTCAAATCGGATTTGGTATAAAATGGAACTTCAAAGGGGTGCAAAGCGTCCAAAAAGGGAAACCTACCGTAAAAAGGAGGCACAAGATGAAAAAGGAACAAGAGGAAGGAACGTTCCCGCAGGGGTGGAACGATGCCTGTGAAGACGCCATGTTCGCTGCATTGGGCGAATTCACGCAGTCCAATCGGTGCGTTATTCAAAATTCCAGCCCCGATGCCATTGCGCAAAATTCGTTTATAGAGGGGTTTATTGCCTGTTGCGAATATTGCGCTTCCCAAAAGGCTGAAAAAAACACATGTGAAAAATCTGTGAAAAAACCTTGCTTTTGACTATTATTGTGCTATAATATTTCATGCAGCTTTAAAAAGCGATGGATTTTATAGGGTGGCAAACAAGTAGGCAATTGTGTCGGCTGGCGCGTCCCCCGCTGGAAATAGAGGTGAAAGGCAATGAAAGAAGGTATTCATCCCAACTATCAGGAATGCACAGTAAAGTGCGCCTGTGGTGAAACATTTACAACTGGTTCTGTAAAGCCGGATATGAAAGTAGATATTTGCTCCAAATGTCATCCGTTCTTTACGGGTAGGCAAAAGCTGATAGATACAGGCGGCCGTGTAGACCGCTTTAAAAAGAGATACGGAATGGACTGAGCATGACAAACGTATTTTAGCGAAACCGCAGACTGCATGGCCTTGTTTCATGCGGTCTGTTTTTGTACTGTGCAATCTGCTGGAAAAAAGCAGAAACACTTTGTATATTCCGGCTGCATGGGATATAATGACTATGGAAAACCAAAGCAGGGGCATTGGAAAGAAAGAGTAGTATATGAAAAGAACAAATATAGGTGGGCAGGGCGTGCTGGAAGGCGTAATGATGCGCTCTGAAAAGTACACCGCCATTGCAGTGCGGCAGGAGCCGGGAAACATAGTAACCCAAAAACAGAAAACCACCTTGTTGCGCGACAAATACAAGGCGCTGGGCTGGCCTATCATTCGTGGCGTAGTAAACTTTGTGGAAATGCTGGTGATGGGCGTAAAAACCATTACCGATGCCGCCAAGCTGTACGACCCACTAATGGCAGAGGAAGAAAAACCCAGCAAAGCAGAGGAATTCATTGCCAAAAAAACCGGCAAGGATTCTATGGATGTGGCCATCTTTTTTGCAGTGATTGTTGCTGTGGTGCTGGCTGTGGGCATATTTTTCATATTGCCCAACCTAATCACCGGGTGGATTACGCCCTACATTTCCAACCATGTGTTGAAAAACTTGGTGGATGGCGCAGTGCGTATCACCATGTTTTTAATTTATATGATTGCCGTTACCAATATGAAGGATATCAAGCGCTTGTTTGGCTACCACGGTGCGGAGCACAAGGTAATCAACTGCTACGAGCACGAAATGCCGCTAACAATGGAAAACGCAAGGAAAAATTCCCGTTTCCACCCGCGTTGCGGCACCAGCTTTTTGCTGATAGTTATGCTTATTTCCATACTGCTGTTCTCTTTGCTGGGGTGGAGCGAAAACTGGTTGGTTCGCATTGCCCTGCGGCTGGCTATGCTGCCCGTGGTGGCAGGCGTTTCCTACGAGGTGCTGCGCTTCTTGGGCAAGCACGATGGCCCCGTGGTGAATTTTTTGCGCAAGCCGGGCATGGCGTTGCAGCGGCTTAGCACGCGCGAGCCGGATGACGGTATGCTGGAAACCGCCATCATATCCTTCTTGCTGGCAGAGGGCGAGCGTAGCGACGAGGAAGTGCTGGCAATGGCCGATGGTTTCGACCGTAGGCCGCCCAAAGAAGAACCGGAA
>CAZQBV010000016.1:0-25884 GCA_964592125.1 uncultured Christensenella sp. | reverse complement strand
AGTGCTGGCAATGGCCGATGGTTTCGACCGTAGGCCGCCCAAAGAAGAACCGGAAACGGACGAGCAGCTTTCCGCAGAAACCGTGGAAGAAGCATAGGCCTGCCGGTGTATGATGACAATAGGTGAAACCTACAACAGCTTAAAAAAGCGCCTTGCCGCAACTGGCGAGGCAGAGGCGGAAGCCGGCGCTATATTGGCGCATGTGCTGGGCTGCGACATTGGCGCCCTGCATTTGCGCTTTTTGCATGATTGCCCCATGCAGGCGGAACTAGAAACGCTGGTGGAAAAGCGGCTAAGTGGCATGCCGCTGGCCTATGTGCTGCAAAGCAAATATTTTTACGGGTACGAGTTTTATGTGGATAGCCGGGTGCTAATCCCCCGTTGGGATAGCGAATGCGTGGCGCAGTGCGCCATATTGCTAATACAGCAGCATGGCTATGCCTCCGCACTGGATTTGTGCTGCGGCAGTGGGTGTTTGGGCATTTCGCTGCTGCTGGAAACAGGCCTTTCCTCGCTGGAGTTTAGCGATATTAGCAGCGATGCGCTGGATGTGGCAAGGCACAATGCAGGCCGCTTGGTGGGGCATGCCGCGCAAGGCAGGCAAATACGCTTTTCGCAGGCGGATTTGTTTGGCGCTTCGCAAAACAGTTACGATTTGATTATCTGCAACCCGCCCTACATCAGCGCAAAGGACTATGCGGGGCTGGAGGCGCAAATAAAAAATTACGAGCCGCAGGGTGCGCTGCTGGCCAATCAGGATGGCTATGCATTTTACCAGCGCATTGCGCGGGAAGCGGGCGAGCATTTGAACAACGGCGGCAGCCTAGTGCTGGAAATTGGCAGCACACAGGGCGATAAGGTAATGCAGTTGCTGCGCGAAAATGGCTTTCAAAACATACACTGCGGTTGCGATCTTTCGGGCAGGCCGCGGGTTGTCTCAAGTGAAAAAACGAAAGTGGAACAGTAAGGTCAAACAGATAAGGTTAAGGGAAATTAAGAATTATGTTGGAGAAATTACAGACAATTAAGGAACGCTATGACGAGCTTTCCGGCAAGCTGTCGCAACCGGAAGTGATTGGCAACCAAGAGCAATTCCGCACATTTGCGCAGGAGCAATCCGCATTGGCGGAAATTGTGGCGGTTTACGATGCCTATTTGCTCACGCTGGATCACATTCGCCAAAACAAGGAACTACTGGCACAGGAAGAGGATGCGGAGCTGCTGGAAATGGCGCAGGAAGAGCTGCAAGAGCTGGCTGCCCAGCAACAGCGGCAAGAGGCAGAGCTGAAAGTGCTGCTGATACCCAAGGACAAAAATGACGACAAAAACGTAATACTGGAAATACGCGCAGGCACAGGTGGCGATGAAGCTGCCTTGTTTGGCGGCGATTTGTTGCGTATGTATACCCGCTATGCAGAGCGCCACGGCTACACGGTGGAAGTGATGTCGGCAAACGAAACAGAGCTGGGCGGTGTGAAGGAAATTATATTGCTGATTTCGGGCAAAGGGGTTTACTCTCGCATGAAATACGAAAGCGGCGTTCACAGGGTGCAGCGCGTGCCAAATACGGAATCCTCCGGCAGAATTCACACTTCGGCAGCCACAGTGGCAGTGCTGCCCGAGGCAGAGGAAGTGGAGGTAAACATCAGCCAAAACGACCTGCGTGTGGATGTGTACCGCTCCAGCGGCAACGGCGGGCAAAGTGTAAACACCACGGATAGCGCCGTGCGCATTACGCATATACCCACTGGCTTGGTGGTGTCCTGTCAGGATGAAAAATCGCAGATAAAAAACAAGGCCAAGGCAATGAAGGTGCTTGCCAGCCGCCTGTACACCATGTACAAAGAGGAAGCGGAAAGCGAATATTCCGAAAATCGCCGCAGTCAGGTGGGCAGTGGCGACCGCAGCGAGCGTATTCGCACCTACAACTTCCCGCAGGGGCGGGTAACCGACCACCGCATTGGCCTAACGCTGTACAAGCTGGATGCCTTTTTGGATGGAGATATGGACGAAATGATAGATGCGCTGACCATGGAAGACAGGCAAAAAGCCATGCAAAGCGCAGGATAAAATATTGTACATTGTGGGGGAAGTACTATGAATCAAATACTCCTTGCTGCTCTGGTTGGTTTGTTGGTGGGCGCAGGTGGCGCTTTGGCGGGCACACTGGTGGCCTTTTTGCTAAAAACCACCGGCAAAAAGCTTTCCGCGGCACTTTTGGGCTTTGCGGGCGGCATTATGCTGGCCACTTTCTTTTTTGATATGCTGCCCCATTCGCTTCATGATGCGGGCGTGTGGCCGGTGGTGCTGGGCATTGCGCTGGGCGCGTTGCTAATGCTGGTGGTTACGAAGGTGGTGCCCCACAAGGATGCCGCGGAAATAGACAGTTGCGATGCGGCAGAACTGAAAAGCGGCGCACTGGTGCGCACGGGCATGCTGCTGGCTTTGGGCATGGCCATACACAACCTGCCACAGGGCATTGCCATTGGCAGCAGCGTGGCTGCGGGCATTGGCACTGCGCTGGCCATACTGCTGCTGATACACAACATACCCGAGGGCATGGCTATGGCGCTGCCGCTGAAAATTGGCGGGGTGCCCTATAGACGCATTTTGTTAATTTCCCTAGTTGCCGCACTGCCCACCGCCATTGGTGCCGTGATCGGTGCGCTGGTAGCGGGCATTTCCGAAACGTTTATTGGTGCCTGCATTGCCTTTGCGGGGGGCGCTATGGTGTTTTTAACCTTAAAAGAACTGATACCCCAATCCCTACGTATACATAAAAGCATGCTCACCGTGCTGTTTATTGTGGCGGGCGTGGCACTTGGAAGGCTGATAGTATGGCTGACACACACACACTAAGCACAAAAACCATATTTGCCCTGCGAGACCGCGAAGCCGCCATTGCCCAGGCCGCAAAAACCATATTGGAAGGCGGCATTGTGGTAATTCCCACCGAAACGGTGTATGGGCTGGCTGCAAACGCCTTCAACCCCGCTGCCGTTGCTGCCATATTCGCTGCAAAGGGCAGGCCAAACGACAACCCCTTAATTGTACACATTTCAGACACTTCCATGCTAAGCAAAGTTGCTGTAGATATAAACGATGCCGCCCGTGCGCTGATGCAAGCCTATTGGCCGGGGCCGCTTTCGCTTGTGCTGAAAAAGCACCCGAATATACCAAACGAAGTTTCCGCAGGGCTGCCCACCGTGGCGGTGCGCATGCCAGAGAATGAAATTGCAAGGGATATCATTGCGCGAAGCGGTGTGCCGCTTGCTGCGCCCAGTGCCAATCTTTCCGGCAAACCCAGCCCCACCACCGCCATGCATGCCTTCGAGGATATGGGCGGGCGGGTGCCTCTTATTATAGATGGTGGGCCATGCACCACGGGTGTGGAATCCACAGTGGTGGATCTCACCGGGGCGGTTCCCGCCATTCTTCGCCCGGGCGGCATCACCCCCGAAATGATAAAAAGCGTGTGCGGGCAAGTGCAATTTTGCGCAGCGGCGGCACAGGGGCAGGCGCCTGCCTCGCCCGGCATGAAGTATCGCCACTATGCGCCAGCCGCGCAGGTTAGCCTGTTTTCCGGCAACAAAAAAGAGGTTGCGAAAAACATAAACACCATGTATGATATCTATAATGAAAAGTCCCTGAATCCCGCTATATTTTGTAACACCAATTGTGCTGCGCTTTATGTAGGCAAAAACACAGTTGTTTTAGGAAGTACAGCGGCACAGGTGCAGGCCAGCCTGTTTGCAGAGCTTCGCAATGCAGATGCAGCAGGATATGGCGTGATATTGTTCCACTATGAGGATACTATGGGCCTGGCTGTACGCAACAGGATAGAAAAAGCGGCAGAAAAGCCACGGAGGTAAATCAAAAAAAGATGAACTTGTTATTTGTATGTACGGGTAACACTTGCAGAAGCCCCATCGCGGAAACGCTGATGGACGACGCTGTAGACCGAAGTAGCAGTCTTCACGGAAACGTGAAGACAAAGTCGGCAGGCACCTTTGCGTGCGAAGATGCAGAGGCTACGAAGGAAGCCATACGTGTGATGGATGAGGACTATGGGCTGTCTATCCGCCGTCACGAAGCAGACCAGTTTTCGCCCGAACTTGCAGAATGGGCCGATCTCATTTTTGCAATGAGCAGGGAGCATATGGAGCATATGGAAGTGCTGGCGCCCGAGGAAACGCACAAAATGCACACCTTGCGTGGTTATGTGGCGGGTGTAACCGGGGAGCCGGTGGATGACGGGTATGATATTTTGGATCCCTTTGACGAGGGAATGGAGGAATACCGCGAGTGCGCTTCGCAAATAAAACAAGCGGTGGATGCGCTTGTGGCAGTGCTGGAACGTCAACAGCTAAACAACGGACTTTAGCAAGTATAAAAACAACAGGGGGCAAGTTGGTATGACAGTTTCTTTTGGATGTGACCATGGTGGTTTTACCATCAGGCAGGATATATTGGACTACCTGCAAAGCGCAGGTGTACAAGTGATAGACCACGGCACGAACAGCGCCAAAGCGGTGGATTATCCCGAATATGCAAAACTGGTTTGTGCGGATGTGCTTTCCGGCAAGGCCGAGTTTGGCATACTGATTTGCGGCACAGGCGTGGGCATTTCCATGACTGCCAACAAAATTCATGGCATACGCTGTGCGCTGGTGGGCGATACCTTTACCGCGCACGCCACGCGGGAGCACAACAACGCCAATGTGTTGGCTATGGGTGGCAGGGTGGTTGGCCCCGGGCTGGCTGCGGATATTACCAACATTTTTTTGCACACGGCATTTTCGGGCGAAGAACGCCACCAAAACCGCATAGATAAAATGATGGCTGTGGAAAAATAGGCATGGCCATTGGCCGCTATTGTAACACAACCAGTTTACACAATAAAATTTTAACCAAACAAGGAGATACACATGTCAAAAGCGCACGTACTGGATCACCCACTATTGCAACACAAGGTTTCTAAAATACGAGACAAGCACACAGGGGTAAAGGAATTTCGGGAACTGGTGAAGGAAATTGCCATGCTGATGGTGTACGAAGTAACCCGCAACCTGCCGCTAAGGGAAATAGAGGTGGAAACGCCCATTACACGCGCCAAAACAAAGGTGATAGCAGGGAAAACACTGGGTGTGGTTCCCGTGTTGCGTGCTGGCCTTGGCATGGTGGATGGTGTGCTGAACCTGCTGCCCTCTGCAAAGGTGGGGCACATTGGCGTGTATAGAGACCCGGAAACGCTAAAGCCTGTGGAATATTACTGCAAACTGCCTATGGATTCCGAAGCGCGTGAGTTGCTGGTGCTGGACCCCATGCTGGCAACGGGCGGCAGTGCCTGTGACGCGATTGAAATGATTAAAAAGCGTGGCTGCAAAAACATAAAGCTGGTGTGCATTATTGCCGCACCAGAGGGCATTCGCATGGTGGAGGACACGCACCCAGATGTGGAGATATATGTAGCCGCTGTGGATACGGGGCTGAACGACCATGCCTACATAGTGCCCGGGCTGGGCGATGCGGGCGACAGACTGTTTGGCACAAAATAAATAACCAGATCAATTACACATATGCCGCCTGCGCAAATAAGGCGGCATATTTTTATGCTAATTTCAGCATTGATATGAAAAACAGACTCCCCTATTTTCAGAAAGCCGAAAAATGCCGAAAAATGCCGACCGAGAGGTTGGCCTTTTGTTTACTTGGGCAAACATAGAATGGTATAATAATAATTTCGGATAGAACAGACTGTAAAAAAACAGCTTTTCTATTTCCGCTGCATAACAGCGGAGCAAAATCATTGCATGTTCTGAATTGGGAAATCCTATCAAAATTTTTTTCATGTAATTAAAAGAGAGGAATACAGGAATGTATTGTATTAGTTGCGGGGGGCAATTGCCCAAAAACGCATTTTTTTGCCTTCAATGTGGCACACAGCAAAGGGATTTACCCATTTCAGAAACGATGAGACCCAAGGGATGGAGCAAACGGCAATTACAAAAGGGTCTTTCCTTTTTAGACAATTGGATGGCTGTGGTGGCCTTGGCTATTCTGGCAACTGTTACCACCATACTGTTTGCGGTTGGCTCGCAGGGCTTTGCAACGCAAAATGCAGCAGACATTCTGCAACAGTTTTGCCTGGTGGGTGCGCTGGCTACGGCTGCGCTGGTTTCTATGCGCACGGGCGGTTTGGATCTTTCGGTGGGCGGAATTATGGCGTTGTCGTCGGTGATATTTGCGATGAATGCGGCACAGAACAATGCAGGCGCGGGGTTTTTGCTGGCGCTGGTTGTTTGCGGTGCAATTGGTCTGTTGAATGGGTTGTTTATTATGGTGGCGCGTGTGCCATCTGTTTTGGTGACGGTGGCCAGTGCCATGCTTACCCGCGGCATTGCCCTGTGGGCTAGCGAGGGCGTGCCTGTTCAGCTTTCTGCGGGATGGATGCAGATGAACGCTGTGGCGGCTGTGCTGGCGCTGGCTGCATCTGTGGGGATTGCCATTTTTCTGTTGTGGCGCACAGGCAGGTTTGCGCAGGAGAAGAAAAACATACATGGCAAAATGAAGTTTTTTTGGGTGTATGGATTGATTGCCCTAATAGGCATGTTGGCGGGATGGGCAGCGGCAATTTGCTTTGGCACTGCAGATGCGGGGAAGATTGGTTTTGGTTCTAGCAACGAAATGATTCTCTTGTTTATTTTTGCTGCGCTTTCTGCCAGCGGGCTATTCAAAAGCAACTGGGTTGCGCTGGGGGGCGCGCTGGTGCTGGCAATGCTGTGGACAATACACGACCAAGCAATGATTCTGCTGCAACTTAGCCCGTCCTCCATGATAGTAAGCAACGCGTGCTGGGTGTTTATTCTGCTGGGGGTTATGTGTTTTGCAAAGCGTAGCTGGAAGAAGCCAATGTGGGTGGATTGGGGCAGGTGAGCTGCTGCGCGTTTGGCTATTGCCTTGGCTGTGTTTCTATATAATTGGTTAATTTACAATTGTTTACTTGGGTGGGGTGGAGTGATATAATTATTGGGTAAATTTGTGAAACCATAATAGCAAATCAGTTCTTCGTTAATTATAGCAACAATTAGATTATGCCAAATTAATTTACATAGAATATAAGATGAATTGAGGTTTAAAATAATGAAGATTAAATCATTGACCTTTAGAGACCATGCAATACTGGGAAATTTGCACTTGAATTTTTGCGATAGTTCTGGAAATATAATGGATACTATTATCTTAGCAGGTGCAAATGGCACTGGTAAAACCACTATATTGAATACTTTATATCATTTATTTGATACTGGGAATTGGGATATTTACATCCAAAAAAAATTATTGAATAATATGGATATAGAAATACAGGTAAGTGACGATTTTTTACGCACTTTTTTAGATGATGATGATTTAGATACAACACAGTATTCGGGTATTGTCACTATCAGATTTAATAATTTAGCCATAAATTCTTGGAGCGACCTATTGATGCATATAAAAAAATCCAATGGTGAAAGTTTGTCGGCTGGATCTAGTGCGGTGACCCTAATTAATGAGCCTATGCGTGCTTTTTTCACTTCGATATACAACGATGTTAAAATTAATTTCAGTCCAATAGAATTGAGCTCTTCAACTACCTTAGAATTAGATCAAGAATATAATTCAAAAAAATTTAGTTCAGAAGATGCTACAATTATTTCCCAACTTTTTGTTGATATTCAAGCGTTAGACGATCAAGATTTATCTGCTTGGGTAAGAGACCATCCCGAAAAAGCCCCGCCTGATGAAGTGAAGTCTGTCAGAATCCAAAGATTTAATAGAGCATTCGAATATATGTTTAATAATTTAAAATATGATAGAATTTCTAATATTGATCACTCTAAGAAAGTTTGTTTTAACAACAACGGAAAAACAGTTTATATAAATGATTTAAGTTCTGGTGAAAAACAGATAGTGTTTCGCGGTGGTTTTGTGCTTAAGGATATCAATATAGGTAAAACTCCAATTCTTTTTATTGATGAACCAGAAATTAGCCTACATCCAGATTGGCAATTGAAAATACTCGATTTTTATAAGAAACTGGTAACTTCTGAAAGTGGTCAACAGCAATCTCAGATTTTTGTGGTAACGCATTCGCCATTTATTATTCATAATGAAAATCGGAAAAATGATAAAGTAATAGTTCTGAAAAGGGATAGTGCTGGAACCATACAGGTAGAAGACAAGCCAGAATATTACCAATGTTCAAGTCGAGAGGTGGTTCAAGACGCATTCAATGTAACACTTTTAGATACAGAGAAGCCTACTGTTTTCCTTGAGGGACGAACCGATGAAAAGTACTTCAAAAAAGCGCTAGAAGTTTATGGTTATGAGAACTCTAAATTTGATTTTAAATGGATCGGTTGTCTTGATGAAAAAGGCCAAGAGTCAAATACCGGTAAAGATGCTTTAAACAAAGCTTTAAATTATCTAAAGACGCATAATAATGGTGTAAAAAAAGTATTGTTGTTTGATTGTGATACTCGTAAGAAGGAAGAATCTATCAACAATGTTTTTGTGAGAGCGATACCTGAATACACAAGTTCGAAAAAAATCAAAAAAGGTATTGAAAATGCCTTAATACTAGATAATATTGACTTAAAGCCATTCTATTTAGTAAAGAAAACCCAAGGGGATTATGGAGAAGAAATAAATATACAGGAATTTAAAAAAATGGAGTGTTGTGATTTTATCTGTAAGCAAGAGCCAAAAAAGCTTGAGAGCGTATTTGTGAATCTCAAAGAAATGATTGATAAAATTGAAGCTTTGTAGCAAAAACAGAAATGCATTCAAATAATGAAAAGAGTATTAAGCTATGGCATGTAGTAACCGTCTGCTTTTAGTTTTTGCTAGTCTACAAAAAAACCACGCAAATAGAACCGCGCCCTACCCATTGACAATACTTCCTAAATCTACTAATATAAAGATATCAGGGCAACAGCCCTGCAAAATACGAATATATGCACGGCAGACCGAGGCGCTACCAACACCCCGGCCCTGCTGAGAAGGTGAGCAAACACCTCAACGCAACCCCATTCGGAGCACCGCGCCACTTGATTATATCAAGTAAACACGCCAGCTTCAAGAGGGGGCATCAATATAATGTTTTTAAAAACATGCGTATGAGGAGAAAAAATCTTCATGCGTTTTTTTGTACGGTTGCGGGGCTGCCAGCTCTGAAAATTGCAATGCCGAAGGAGGCCGCCACATGAACACAGACGAAGAAGGAACCTTCCCGCAGGGCTGGACAGATGCCGACGAGGACGCAATGTTCGACCAATTGAAGTCATTCACGCAGGCCAACAAATGCAACATTCGCAATGCAAAGCCGGATGCCATTGCGCAAAACTCTTTTATACCAATTCCGATTTGAAACATTTGTTTCAAATCACGCGCAATATGCGCGACTCGAAAAATAGTTTTTTATTTTTCGAGTGGGAATGTCGTTCAATAGTGATTCCATCCAAAATGCAGAGCGTTTTGGAACTGCCGTATGGCAGTGATAGAAATATCGCTTTTGCGATATTTCTATCAGGAATCAGTATTATAGAGGGGTTTATAGCCGGCTTTGAATACACCAGCCTATCCAAAACAAGCCAATAAAAAAGTGCTTCAACCGAAACATACGGCGAAGCACTTTTAAAGCAATGTTCAGTGTTATTTCTGTGCCTGCTCTACAGCAACAGCCACAGCAACCGATGCGCCAACCATGGGGTTGTTGCCCATGCCAATCAGACCCATCATTTCCACGTGCGCCGGTACAGAGGAAGACCCTGCAAACTGCGCATCGCCATGCATACGACCCATTGTGTCGGTCATGCCATACGAAGCGGGGCCTGCGCCCATGTTGTCGGGATGCAGTGTGCGGCCTGTGCCACCACCACTGGCTACAGAGAAGTATTTTTTGCCGTTCTCTATTGCCCACTTCTTGTAAGTGCCCGCCACCGGATGCTGGAAGCGTGTGGGGTTGGTGGAGTTACCCGTGATGGATACATCCACACCTTCGCGGCGCATTACTGCAACGCCTTCGGAAACATCGTCGCAGCCATAGCAACGCACTTTGGCACGCTCGCCATCGGAATACGGCTTCTGGAATACTTCCTTCAGCTCGCCTGTGCCGTAGTTGTACTCTGTTTCCACATAGGTAAAGCCATTGATGCGGGAAATAATTTGTGCGGCATCTTTGCCAAGGCCGTTCAAAATAACCTGCAATGGCTCTGTGCGAACCTGATTGGCTGTGCGTGCAATACCAATTGCGCCCTCTGCCGCAGCAAAGCTTTCATGCCCCGCAAGGAAGCAGAAGCATTTGGTTTGCTCTTCCAGCAGCATTGCTGCCAGATTGCCATGACCCAGCCCCACTAGACGCTGCTCGGCAACGCTGCCGGGAATGCAAAATGCCTGTAGGCCAATGCCAATGGCGGCAGCAGCTTCGTTTGCTTTTTTGCAGCCTTTTTTCAGTGCAATGGCAGCGCCCAGTATGTAAGCCCACACAGCATTTTCAAATGCAATGGGCTGTATGCCGCGAACAATGCCATCCACATCCAGACCCTTATCTACAGTGTACTGCTTCACTTCTTCTAGGGAGGTAAAGCCATACTCTTTCATGCAAGCTTCAATCTGCGGGATCCTTCTTTCATAACTTTCAAATGTAACCATAAAGCACCCCTCCTATTCTTTACGCGGGTCTATGTACTTGACCGCGTCTTCAAACCTGCCGTATGTGCCGATGTTTTTGGCGAACGCTTCGTTTGCGTCCACACCGGCGCGTATGGCTTCCATCATCTTGCCAAAGCGCACGAATTTGTAGCCTATTATTTCATCATCCTTATCAAGCCCCAGCTCCAGTATGTAGCCCTCGGCCAGATTGAGGTAACGCGCGCCCTTTGCGCTGGTGGAGAATATTGTGCCCACCTGAGAGCAAAGGCCTTTTCCAAGATCCTCAAGACCGGCGCCTATGGGGAGGCCGCCCTCTGAGAATGCCGTTTGCGTGCGTCCGTATACTATTTGCAGGAACAGCTCTCGCATTGCCGTGTTTATAGCGTCACACACGAGGTCTGTGTTCATTGCCTCAAGCAGCGTTTTGCCCACTATTAGCTCGCCCGCCATAGCCGCGGAGTGCGTCATGCCGGAGCAGCCTATTGTTTCCACCAAGGCCTCTTCTATTATGCCTTCTTTCACGTTTAGCGTGAGCTTGCAGGCGCCCTGCTGAGGCGCGCACCAGCCAACACCGTGCGTGAGGCCGCAGATGTCTTTGATTTCCTTGGATTTTACCCATTTGCCTTCTTCGGGTATGGGCGCGGGGCCGTGTTTCGGACCCTTTTTCACGCATACCATTTCTTCTACTTCTTTTGAGTATTGCATGGGGTATGGGACCTCCTTTATAAATATATATTTGGTTAAACCGTAACAAAAGTATTATATCATAACTTTGTGAATTTTGTGCTATAAAAATATACGGCAGCAAATGTTTTGCAATGTACAGAAAAGCCCTGCCAAATGCTGGTATTGTGAAGTATGGCGGTTTTGGAAAAGCAATCATTTTAGGATACCTTTTTTGCGGCAGATGTGGTATATTTGTAGTAATCCACTCCATATAGTTCCATATTTGTATTTTATCCGGAGGTATGTATATGAAAAACCGTCGTATTTGGGGCATTCTGCTTTCAATTTTATTTGTGCTTTCCCTGCCTGTGGCAACGCTGGCGCAGGAGCTGCCCACGGCAGCTGAAACCGAACCCGTAATAGAGCAACCAGTTGCGGAAGAACTGCCTGCCGAAGCTGCGCCGCCTGCGGAAGCCCCGGCACAAACATATGCGCCGCAGGAAGCGCTTTCCAATCCGGCAGAGGCCGAGCCCGCACCGGAAGCCGAACCCATGACCATGCACAGCCGCCGCATCAATATAAAAACCGGTCAGGTGGTGGAGGAGTCCACCACGCAGGCCGTTCCCAACGCTATGGGGAATGGGCTGCAAGTGGGTCAAACATTGTACAGCGATGAAAGCGGCATGATTTCCTTTGTGATTAGCCCAGCGCAAGCGGGTGACTACCAATTGTGGATGGATGTTCAGGAAGAGGCAGACTTTTTTGAGATTTACTCAATCACAAATGATCCTAGCTTAATCCAAATGAATTGGGTAAATACAAAAGAGGGGCATTATGATAATTTGAATTTGCGACCGGGCTATATGTATCATTTCTCTACATACGGCATAAAATCTGTTACTCTTAGAAATGACCCCGTGGATAGCATTTTGTTGGATGAAGTAAAAACAGGAGAGTCGAATCTGGGAAATCTGTACTGCTTCACCCCTGCCGAAAGCGGGCGATATACCGTGAACGTAAAAGCTTTTGACACGGAGTTTCCCTTTATTCAAGTGAACGAGAGATATGTGTATCCCCCGCAGGAGGGCGCAAGAAGTTTTTATATGAAAGCGGGGGAAACCGTGTACGTGTTAGCGAACAGCATATCCAGCTTTTCCATAGTAAGTGCAGACTATGAAATAAACACCAACATAACGGACATGTGGCTGGTGCGCAGCAAAGAGGAGCTGGAATATTACCCCGTGTTTCCACCGGAGGAGGACAACCTGCAACTGGTGAAAAACAAGGCGGGGAATACCTATGGCACATACAGCCAACAAGCCCAGCCATGGTTGCTGCTGGTTCTGGAAAGCCCGGGCGCCACGGCAGTGCTGAAAAACAGCGCGGGGGTGGAAATACCGTGGCAGGAAACGAATGCGTTTCATGAGGGGGAAAACGGATATGTAACCCAACTGAATATTATGGCCAAAACGCGCAAGTATACCGTAATGGTGATTCCCGAAAATGGGCAGGAAAAGGACGCCAAAACCTACGACATTCGCATCAATCCCAGCGTGCAAGCCCCTGCCGCGCCCACAAATGTAAGGGCATCCATCTTTGGCGGCAATGTACTGGTGGGCTGGAACAATGTGCGCAATGCAGATGGCTACTACATTTACCGTTCGGATGCAACGGGCAAGCAGTATAAAAAAATAGGCACTGTATCCGGCGGGGGCTGTTCCTATACGGATCAAGGCGCGGCAAACCTGAAAAACGCCCGCTACAAGGTGGCGGCGTATGCCAGCCCCTATGGAAAGGCTGCGCGTGGTGCGGCCAGCATTTCTACAGGCATAAAGTAGAAAGCAAACTGGCAATCATAAATTATACTGATCCCTGATAGAAATATCGCAAAAGCGATATTTCTATCACTGCCATACGGCAGTTCCAAAACGCTCTGCATTTTGGACGGAATCACTATTGAACGACATTCCTGCTCGAAAAATAAAAAACTATTTTTCGAGTCGCGCATATTGCGCGTAATTTGAAACAAATGTTTCAAATCGAAATTGGTATTACGAGTATTTTGGGTGGCACAAAGCAAGTTGGCTTTGCCACCCTTTTGCAATGCATGTGCAAAAAAAGGCCGTATTTTGCCGCTTTTGCACTAGTTGCGCTATTGTATTTATATGCAAAAAATAATATAATGTAATATGTATGCTTAAGGGCAGTGTTTTTTTGCTCACAAAAACGGATAGAAAGGTTGCATTTATGCAAGAATTTGCTCAACGATTTGACGGTATTACGGGAAGCGAAATACGCAAAATATTTGCGCTATTAAGCGATCCCGATATTATTTCCTTTGCGGGGGGAAACCCCTCTCCCAGGTCATTTCCCAATCTGGAATTGGCGAAAATCAGCGAAAAACTGATTCGTGAAGAGGGCGCGTGGGTGCTGCAATATGGCGGCACAGCAGGCGTTGCCGGTCTTTTGGACTATTTGCGCAATGCCAATGCAGGCATAATGCAGGAAACCGACGATATTATTACGTTAACGGGCAGCTCTCAGGGGATAGAAATGTTTACCCGATGCCTGATAAACGAGGGCGACACGATGCTGGTGGAATCCCCCAGCTTCTTGGGTGCGTTGCAAACCTTCAAGCTGGCGCAGGCCAATGTGCAAACGGTGGATATGGAGGAAGACGGCGTGAATTTGGAAGTGCTGGAGCGCAAGCTAAAGGCACTGAAGCCAAAGTTTTTCTATGTAATCCCCACATTTCAAAATCCGTCGGGCAACACCACCAGTGCGGAAAAGCGCAAGGGCATTTACAGGCTGTGCAAACAGTATGGCGTAATGATACTGGAGGACGACCCCTATGCAGAGCTGCGATACGAAGGCAGTGCATTGCCCAGCATAAAATCGCTGGATGATTGCGGGCTGGTCTGCCGCCTTTCCAGTTTTTCCAAAACCATTTCGCCCGGGCTGCGCGTGGGCTATGCCATAGCGCACAAGGATGTAATACACAAAATGAACCTGCTGAAACAGGGTATGGATGTACATACATCAAACCTGTCGCAGGCCATGGTGCTGGAGTTTTTGAAGGCCGGCGGTTTCGAAAAGCATGTGGAAAGCTTGTGCCAGCTGTATCGTATGCACAGGGACGTTATGCTGGAATCCCTAAAGGCATTTGCGCCGGAGGGCGTTACCTATACCAAGCCTATGGGCGGCCTGTTTATTTGGGTTACACTTCCCGTGGGTATGGATGCAGACGAGCTGTTTTTAAAAAGCGTGGAAAAGAAAGTGGCCTTTGTGCCCGGGCGTACCTTCTTCGCCTGCGAGTGCCGCCCCAATACGCTGCGGCTGAACTTTTCCATGCCCAACCTAAACGACATAGAAACAGGCATAGAAAAGCTGTGCGGTATTATAAAAGAATCCATGTAAGCAAACCCGCAAGGCGGGCTGCCTAGGCTGCGCCGATGCGCTGCCCGTGGCCATAAAGACATGAATGTCAACATAACAAAACAAACATATGAAACAAACAGGAGAATAACAATGTCTAACGTTTATGATACATTAAAAGAACGCGGCTACATGAAGCAGGTAACGCACGAGGGTTTGCGGGAAATGCTGGGTAAGGAAAAAGTTTCTTTTTATGTGGGATACGATGCCACTGCAGACAGCCTACACGTGGGGCATTTTGTAATGCTAATGGTAATGGCGCACATGCAGCGCGCCGGCCACCGCCCCATTGTGCTAATTGGCGGGGGTACCACCATGATTGGCGACCCCAGCGGCAAAACGGATATGCGCAAAATGATGACACGGGAAACCATTCAGCACAATGCGGATTGTTTTAGAAAGCAAATTAGCCGCTTTTTGGATTTCTCGGAAGACCAAGCCATTATGGTGGACAATGCCGACTGGCTGCTGAACTTAAACTATGTGGACTTTCTGCGGGAGATTGGCTCTAAATTCTCTGTAAACAAAATGCTGACCGCAGATGCCTATAAAAAACGTCTGGAAAAAGGCCTTACCTTTTTCGAGTTCAACTACATGCTGATGCAGGCCTACGATTTTTTGGTGCTGTGTCGCAAATACGATTGCAGGCTGGAAATGGGCGGAGACGACCAGTGGAGCAACATACTGGCCGGTGCAGACCTCATTCGCAGGCTGGAAAAAAAGGAAGCCTATGGCATGACCATGACATTGCTTTTGAAAAGCGATGGCGAAAAGATGGGCAAAAGTGTGGGTGGTGCGCTGTGGCTGGATAAGGAAAAAACATCACCATACGAGTTTTACCAGTACTTCCGCAATGTGGATGATGCCGATGTGAAAAACTGCCTTGCCCTGCTAACCTTCCTGCCAATGGACGAGGTGAACCGCCTAAGCGCCCTGCAGGACAGCGAAATTAACGAAGCCAAAAAGGTGCTGGCATTTGAAGTAACCAAAAAAGTGCATGGGGAGGACGAGGCAACCAAGGCGCAGCAAGCTGCGGAGGCATTGTTTGGCGGCGGCGGCGAGGGGGGCAGCATTCCCACCACCGAAATCACCCCGGCACAGCTTTTGGATAACAATAAGATAATTGAATTGCTACTTTTCACCGGGCTAACAAAATCCCGTGGCGAGGGGCGGCGGTTGATTGTGGGTGGTGGCGTTTCCATCAATGGCAACAAGGTAACGGATGAATTTGCGGCGCTTTCGGAGAGTGATTTTGAAGAGGGTTCGCTTATGATTCGAAAAGGAAAGAAGATATTTCATAAGGTGGTGCTTGTTTGAACACCGTTTTGCCGGAAGAAGGCATGCCTGCTGCCGACAGCGCTCCCCTAATACGGCACATCAGCTTGGGCGAACATGCCACGGGCGAAGCCGTAATAAAAAAATCACGGTTTCTTTGCGAGTTGATTCCCGTTACAGATTCCCAGCAGGCGGCAGAGGCGCTTTCAGGCATCAAAAAGATGCACTATAACGCAACGCACAACTGCAGCGCTATGGTAATAGGTGCGGATAGATCCTTCGAACGCTATGCAGATGATGGAGAACCTCAAGGAACTGCGGGGATTCCCATGCTGGAGGTGCTGAAAAAGAACGATATAACCAATATTTTGGCAGTGGTAACGCGTTACTTTGGCGGCACTATGCTGGGCGCAGGCGGGCTGGCGCGGGCCTATGGCGGCTGTGTGGCAGATACGCTGAAAACCGCAAAAACACTGTGGAACATACCGGCACAGGTGTATCAGTTCACTGTGGAGTATGCGGATTATGGCAAGCTGTGCCAACTGGCAGAGGAATATGGCGCCACAATAAAAAGCGACTTTGCAGAGGTGATTTATGCAAAGCTAATGTTGGACAAAGAGCAAGGCATCCGCTTTCAAGAGCAAGTAACCCACGCCTTTATGGGTGCGCAGGTGTATGAAATAATTGGGGAATGTTATTTGCAAGAAAAAACCAAACAGTAATTACCCACAGCTCCGCAAAATCGTGTGCTGGCTGCCATGCAAGCACAAAAGAGCTGTGGTATGAATCTAAAATAGAGAGACGAGAAACGAGGAGCATATGGAAATCAAATTTACGGCATCGGAAAATTTAAAGAAAAGACCCGTGGATGAAAGCAATCTGGGGTTTGGGCAGTTTTTTAGCGATCATTTGTTTATTATGCGCTACACAGAGGGCAAGGGCTGGCACAGTGCAGAAATTATGCCCTACGAAAATTTCAGCATTTCTCCTGCTGCCACAGTGTTCCACTATGGGCAAGAGGTGTTTGATGGGCTGAAAGCATACAGAACAGACGAAGACGAAATAAACCTATTTCGCGCACACGATAATTTTCACAGAATAAACAACTCCGCAAAGCGGCTGGCAATGCCGCAAATTGATGAGGAGTTTGCCTATAGCGCGCTGCTGGAACTGCTGAATTTGGAGCAAAGCTGGGTGCCCAAAGCAGAGGGAACCTCGCTATACATTCGCCCGAACTACATTGGTGTAGATCCATTCCTGGGTGTGCGTGCCGCAAAGGAATATCTTTTCTATATTATGTTGGGCCCGGTGGGCGCCTATTACCCGCGCGGCCTTGCGCCCACACGTATTTTGGTAGAAAAAGAATACGCACGCGCTGCCAAGGGCGGTACCGGCGCTGCAAAAACAGGTGGCAACTATGCAGCCAGCCTAATAGCGGGCGAGGAAGCGCATGAAAAAGGCTGCGATCAGGTGCTGTGGCTGGATTCGGAAAACCGCAAAAACGTAGAGGAAGTAGGCTCTATGAACATACTGTTTATGATAAATGGTGTGCTGGTAACCCCCCCGCTGGATGGCACAATACTGCCGGGCATTACCAGAGACAGTGTATTGCAAATAGCAAAATCCAAGGGGATTCCTGTGGAAGAAAGACAAATTTCCATAGATGAAGTGATGGATACCGCAAAATCCGGTGCGCTTACAGAAGCTTTTGGCACAGGCACTGCCGCCGTGGTAAGCCCAGTGGGCGAGTTCCTGTATGGCAAAGAAACCATAAGTGTGGCGGGCGGCGCAATGGGCGAGCAGTCCAAAATGTTCTACGAAATGCTAACCGGCATACAGTACGGGCGCATAGCAGATACCTTTGGCTGGATTACAAAGCTGAAATAATACTAATTCCAGATAGAAAAACCTGCAAAACAGCTTTTCTATCGCAGCTTGCTAAAACTGCAAACTGCTAAAACTGCTATAGGAGATAACAGAGTGAAAAAGACGATATCGTACTTTCTGGTGGCCATGCTGGCGCTGGTGTTGGTATTCTCGCTAAGCACTACAGCCCTCGCAGCGGATTCTATTAACACCAGTGTGAAGATTAGCCCCACTACACTGCCGGGGGAAGGCACTGCCAGTGTTTCCGTTACCATAAAAAACAACGGAGACCCCATTACCAATGTGCAGCTAAAGTACCCCTCCCCTACGGATACCGTAATAGAACTGGGCAATATGGCCAGTGGCGATTCCAAAACGCACAACAACGATGCCTGGAACATTTCTTCTCAAATGCTGGATACCAGCATGGCATTCACTGTGCTTTGGACTTCTTCGGATGGCACGCAAAAATCTGGAAACACGCAAAGCTTTCAAATCAACAAGCAGGATCTGGTAATAAAAGTTTCCGGCACTGCGGCTGCGGATATGAACGAGGTGGACAAAGGCGGCAGGGTGAAGTTTTCTTTTTCCTTTAAAAATGAAGGAAATGCGCCGCTAACCAACTGCGTGATGACTGCGCCAATGATAGACAATGGCGCACAAATTGGAGACACCTTCTCGCTAGACCCCGGCAGCACGAACAACAAAACCTATACCGTGGTGGTAAACGAAAACATGACGGTAACCCCCACCTATACATACGAAGTGAATGGGCAGCAATACACCTATAAAACAGCGCCCATTAATATTACGGTGAAGGAACCGCCCAAAACCATTACCATGGGCGTTACGCTGAATGCGGACAAAACCACCGTGCCTGCGGGCGACCATGTAAACTTTACCATAAAGGTAACCAACACCGGTACTTCCAATTTAGATGGCCTTACCGCAACAGATTTTGAAGGCAAAACGGTGCCGCTGTCCCCTGTCTCGCTACAGCCGGACGGCGTGGCCTCTGCAACCACTTCCATTCCCATTAACACAACAGGCAACTATCAATTTACCGTTGCCGCAGTGGGTGCCGGTGGGGAAACGCTAAGCCAGCGCTCCAACTCTTTATTAATTACTGTAGAGGGGACAGCCGTGCCTTCCGCTTCGCCCGACGATATTTTAGACCCCAGCCGCATTATTCGCACGGAAGTGCAGGTGCCGCGTTCGCCGCAATACGGGCCCAGCGAGGGCACGTTTATTGCCACGGTAACCAACCTAACCGATAAAGAACTGCGCAATGTGCTGGTAACCAACGATTTGATAGGCACCCTAGGGCGTGTGGATACGCTGGCAGGCGGTGCCAGCAAAACCTTCGAAGCAAAGTATACGATGGAGGAAACGGCAAGCTATGTGTTTGTTACCACGGCAGTGTTGCCAGACGGTACACTAATAGAATCCAAAACCAACGAGGCCACCATAGTGGTAGAGCCCGCTGCGGGGGGGATGGATACCACCACCACTTGGTTTATTATTATACTAATTGCCATTGCGGCAGTGGGTATTTCGCTGGCAGTGTATATTTACAAAAGCCGCAAAAAAATAAAGGCACAGGATGCGGCACGCGATGAACGCGCATCACGTATGGCAGGCAACTACAGGCTGGACGAAAACGGCAAGCCCAGCCCCATAGACTACCCCAGTGCAGAACAACGCTCTCGCGTGTATGGCAAGGCGCAAGCGCCCGACCGCTCGGCATATACCAACAGAAAGCCGCCACCGCGTATGGAAACGCTGGATCCAAAGCCACGCACAGTGCCAAAGCCGGGGCTGAAAGCTACCCCGCCAAAGGGAAAAACCACTACTAAATTTGACGACAGAAACAAGCTGTAGCCCTACAAGCAGCATAATAATTGATTTACAAAATACCAAAAATATTAGGAGGAAGAACAGTTCATGAGTAAAGTAGATAAACTTGCGGTAAATACCATACGGGTGCTTTCCGCAGAAGCAATTCAAAAGGCCAACAGCGGCCACCCCGGCCTGCCCATTGGTGCAGCACCCATGGCATACACATTGTGGGCAAAGCACATGAAGCACAACCCGGCAAACCCCGCATGGGACAACCGCGACCGTTTTGTACTATCCGCAGGGCACGGTTCTATGCTGCTATATTCTCTGCTGCACATGTTTGAATATGGCCTTACCATAGATGACATCAAGCAATTTCGGCAATGGGGCAGCAAAACACCCGGGCATCCGGAATATCGCGATACCGTTGGGGTAGAGGCAACCTCCGGCCCATTGGGTCAGGGCATTGCTATGGCTGTGGGTATGGCTATTGCAGAGTCTCACATGGCTGCAAAGTTCAACCAACCGGGCTTCAACGTTGTAGATCACTATACCTATGCGCTAACAGGTGATGGCTGCTTGCAGGAGGGCGTATCGGCAGAGGCCAGCTCCTTGGCGGGCACATTGGGTCTGGGCAAGCTGATTGTTTTGTACGACAAAAACGATATTACCATAGAAGGCAATATAGACATAGCATTTAACGAAGATGTGAAAAAACGCTACAAAGCCTATGGCTGGCAGGTGCTGGAGGTAGAGGACGGCAATACCGATATGAAGGGTATTTCCACAGCCATAGAGGAAGCCAAGGCAGAAAAGGACAAGCCTTCGCTGATTATTGTAAAAACCACCATTGCCTATGGCTCCCCCAAGGCAGGAAGTGCCAGCAGCCACGGCGCACCACTGGGGCAGGACAATATAGACGCAATGAAAAAGGAACTTGGCTGGCAGTATGAAGAGTCTTTCTATGTGCCGGATGAAGTGAAAAAGCACATTGGCGAGCTGAAAGCTGTGTATGCAACGGAAGAAAAGCAGTGGAATGACATGTTTGCCAAATATAACAAGGAATATGCGGAACTGGCTGCAGACTACAAAGAAGCGTATCAGCCTGTAAAAGCAGAAATTTTTGACGATGCGTATTGGGAATACGACGTACAACCGCTGGCCACGCGCCAATCCTCCAACGATGTACTGAACCGCCTTAGCAAGCTGGTGCCCAACCTGATGGGTGGCAGTGCAGATCTTGCCCCCGCCAACCTTACGCACATGAACGCGCGCGAGGACTTCACGCGAGAGAACAAGGCAGGTACCAACATGCACTTTGGCATACGCGAATTTGGCATGGCTGCAATTGCAAACGGTATGGCGTTGCATGGCGGCATTATGCCGTACTGTGCCACCTTCCTAGTGTTTAGCGACTATATGAAAGCGGCCATTCGCATGAGCGCACTGATGAAGCTGCCAGTCACCTATGTGTTTACGCACGACTCCATTGGTGTGGGCGAGGATGGCCCCACGCACGAGCCTATAGAGCACTTGGCTGCGCTGCGGGCAACACCGGGCGTGTATATGTGGCGCCCTGCCGATTCCAAAGAGACTGCAGCGGCCTATCAGTTTGCCATGACATCTGGCAAGCCCAATGCACTGGCATTCTCGCGTCAGCCATTGCCACAGCAAAAAAACACAGGCAAGGCAGCGCTGAAGGGTGGCTACATTTTGCAGGATACCGATGGCAAACCCGACCTAATACTGATTGCCACGGGCAGCGAAGTATCCCTATGTATGGATGCGGCAACAGAACTGACAGGCAAAGGCGTGAAAACACGCGTGGTTTCCATGCCCTGTGTGGATCTGTTTGAAGAGCAAGACGCGGCCTACAAGGAAAGCGTATTGCCGGGTGACATTCGCAAAAGAGTGGCTGTGGAAGCGGCCTGCTCGTTTGGCTGGGAAAAGTACACCGGGCTGGATGGCGCAACTGTTACCATAAACCACTATGGTGCTTCTGCACCCGCGCCCACTCTGTTTAAAGAGTTTGGCTTCACTGTGGAAAAAGTAGTGGAAACAGCGCTTGCCGTAGCCAAAAAATAATACCAATTTCAAATAATTCAAGAATAACACCAAAAACAGCGGGTAGATATTTCTGCCCGCTGTTTGTTATAGTTAGGTTTGTCCCTCTTTTAATGCTATCCCAAATGCGCTTCGCGCTATTGCAAAGCATGCCTTGCGCATAAAAATGCAAGCATTTTTAAATGGGATTGGTATAAAAGAATCTATTTCACTGCCTTTGCCGATAAAACGGCGGTGGGTGTCCCCTTTATGTTGCTGCCCGAAATTGTGCGGTAGGGCACCACTTTGTAGTAGTAGGTTTTGCCTGCGGTAAGGCCGGTATCGGTAAAAATAGCGGATGCGCCAACGGTTTTTATGCTGGCATAGCTGCCATTTGCAGATGTAGCACGATACACAATGTAGCCAGACGCTCCGGCGCTTTTGCTCCACGAAAGGCGTATTTTACTGCCTGCAGCAGCACGTACGGAAAAGCTACCCGGGCGCGCCAGCGTGGGCTTTGCAAAAACCATGGAACTGGCATTGCTGGGACGGCCGTTTTTCATGGCAAAAATAGAATAGTAATATGCTTTCCCTGTGGTTAGGCCGATATCGGTAAAGCTGGTTTTGTTGCCAGCCACTGTTCCTGCCAGAGTTGCATCCGAAGTGGCGGAGGTGCTGCGGTATATTCTGTATTCACTTGCACCGGAAAGCGCTTTCCAGCTTAAACCAATGCTATTGTAGCCTGCGCTTTTTGCTGCCAGACCAGTAGGCGCGGCAACTAAGTTGGGGGAAATTGCATCTGTAGGCTGGCCACGTTGCATATCTGACCCCACGGCGCATACAATATAAAAATACAGGGAACTTCCGTTCAAACCATAGTCGGTATAGCTGCGCGCGGTGGATTCCAGCAGCGTTTGGAAGCTAAGGCTGCCTGCGCCTACCCCACGGTAAATGGCATAGGCTTCCGCGCCAGCCACGCCGCTCCAACTTAGCTTTGCAGCATTGCTGCCGCTCATCACTGCTTTAAAGTTTTTGGGTGCAGGCAGTAGTGCGGCTGCTGTTTCCGCAGTGGGGTCGCCAAAAAGCCCTTGTAGATTTTGGGCATTGCCCACTGCAGGTTCTTCCACTGCGCTATATTCTTCGGGCAACGTTGCAGGCAATGCCTCCACAGCCTCGGCTTGATCCGGCAGGGTTTGCTCGGTCGGTTGTTCTGGGCTTTCTTCCAGGGGTGTCTCTTCTTCAGGCACTGCCACGGGTGCAGGTATTTCTTCTGTTACTTCGGGCACGGGCTCGGCAGCAAAGGCAACCCCCGGCGCTAGACTGAGTGCAAACACCAGCGCAATGGCCAGTGCAATTAACTTGTTCTTTCGTTTCATTCATGTTCCTCCAATATTTCCCGGCAATACATGTTTGCCAAGGTAAGAATTAGGTCATTCTAGCATCATTCGAGAATTTTTTCAAGAAAATTTATGTTCATATTTTTTTCAAAAACGTTCAAGCAGCAAACGGCAATCGGGTATTGGAGTAGGGGCACAGTGTGTGCTATACTGAATGATCAGATAAATTGCAATTTTGGCAGTGAATTTGCCCATGCGGAGGGTACAATATGAATAAAAATGAACTATTGGTTAGCTATGGGGACGATGCGGCAGCTATGACGCGGGAACTGCTGGAGGCAGCGCAGCTTGCGCAGTCCATTCCCGCAGGCGCCAAAATAGGAATAAAGCCCAATTTGGTGGTGGCGCGACCATGCAGCGATGGCGCGACTACCTCGCCAGTCATTGCAGGTGCGTTGGTGGACTATTTGCAGGCGCATGGGCATAAAAACATCATTATTCTGGAAGGCTCTTGGGTGGGGGACAGCACCAAGCGTGCTTTCAAAACCTGTGGCTATGAAGCGGTTGCCATGTGCCATGATGTGCCGTTGTTTGACACGAAGAACGATCACTTCACCAAGGTAAGCGCCGGCGGAATAGAGATGGAGCTGAGCAATATGGCGCTGGGGCTGGATTTTTTAATTAACCTACCCGTGATGAAGGGGCACTGCCAAACCAAAATAACAGGTGCGCTGAAAAACATGAAGGGCTGCATTTCGGATGGGGAGAAGCGCCACTTTCATGCATTGGGGCTGGACAAGCCCATTGGCTACCTGAACACCCTGCTGCATACAGATTTTGTGCTGGTGGATGGGCTGTGCGGGGATTTGGATTTTGAAGAGGGCGGCAACCCTGTGCGCATGAACCGCATTATTTGCGGTACAGACCCCGTGCTGGTGGATTCCTATTTGGCAACCCAGCTGGGCTATTTACCAGAGGAAATTGGGCATATAGTGGTGGCGGCACAGCAGGGCGTGGGCAGTATGGATATAGACGCGGCAACCATTACCACGCTGCGCAAAGACAACACAAAGGCAAAAGCCATGCCCACACGAAAGGTGCAAAAGCTGGCAGGCTATGCCAATCAAAAGGAAGCGTGCTCTGCATGCTATGCAAATTTGATACACGCGCTGAAGCGGCTGGAAAATGAAGGCAGCATGCAGCAGTTTCAAAAAATGCCTGTGTGCATTGGGCAGGGGTTTCAAACTGTGCAACAGAATGGCATTGGTGTGGGCAAGTGCACCAGCGGTTTTTCCCATACCATTGGCGGCTGCCCGCCCACAGCCATACAAATGCTGGACTTTTTGAGAGAACAGAAATCAACAACCCCGTAGCAGAGACTACGGGGCTGTTGGATACAAAATGTAGAATTTATTGGTTCAATACGCCCCAAGGGGCGGGGTATTGAACCCTGATGTGTAATAAAAACAGAAACAGAAGCTTGAACATTGCGGAGGCAACAATGAAATTTTCTGAAAAAATGCAGCACTTTGACATCAATATTTTTTCCAAACTGGAAGAGAAAAAACGCGAATTGAGTGCGGCAAACAGGCGCACCATAAACCTTTCTGTGGGCACGCCGGATTTGCAGCCGGATGCCCATGTGGTAACCGCGCTGAAACATGCCGCAGCAAATACCGACAACTACAAATATTCTTTGGCAGACACGCCAGAGCTGATAGAATCGGTAATACGCTGGTATGCCACGCGCTATGGCGTGGCGCTTTCGCCAGAGGAAATCACTTCCGTATATGGCTCGCAAGAGGGGCTGGCACACATTGCCTTCCCGCTTTGTAACCCGGGCGATGTGGTGCTGATTCCCGACCCCAGCTATCCCGTGTTTCAGTGTGGGCCGCTGCTGGCAGGCGCGCAGATAGAGTTTATGCCACTGCTGGAGGAGAACAACTTTCTGATTGACTTTGATGCGATACCCGAGCAGGTGGCGCAGCGTGCCAAAATGATAATAGTGTCCTACCCCAACAACCCTGTAACAGCACTGGCGCCACGTTCGTTTTACGAAAGGCTAATAGAATGGGCAAAGGCCTACGATGTGGCTGTGGTACACGACAATGCCTATTCCGAATTGGTGATGGATGGGCAGCCGGGCGGCTCGTTTTTGGCAGTGCCGGGCGCAATGGATGTGGGCATAGAGTTCAACTCGCTTAGTAAGTCCTACAACCTTACGGGGCTGCGTATTTCGTTTGCTATGGGCAATGCAGAGCTGATACACAATTTCCGCTGCATACGTTCTCAAATAGATTACGGCATTTCCTTGCCGGTGCAAATTGCCGCGATGGCAGCACTGGACGGGTCGCAGGATATTTTGGAGAGCAACCGCGCCTGCTATAGGCAGCGCAGGGATGCGCTTTGCAGCGGCTTGCGCAGCATTGGCTGGAATGTACCGGACAGCCCCGCCACCATGTTTGTGTGGGCGCGCCTACCCAAGGGCTATGCCAATTCCTTGGATTTTGTGATGGAGCTTGCCGACAAAACAGGCATCATTTGCACACCGGGCAGCAGCTTTGGCCCGGCTGGCGAGGGCTATGTGCGCTTTGCGCTGGTGGAAAGCCCCGAAGTATTGCAGGAGGCGGTACAGCTAATAGAAAAAAGCGGCATCATTCAGAAATAGTATTGAAATCAACAACCCCGCCGCAAGCAGCGGGGTATGTTGGATACAAAAGGAAAATTT
>CAZQBV010000015.1:0-38746 GCA_964592125.1 uncultured Christensenella sp. | reverse complement strand
GTCAAGATTTGCTTCCTTTGTCTATCTCGCTTGTATCATGATTTTATTGAAATAGCTCAATCGCTTCGATTTATCGAACACGCTCTAATATTTGGTAGGTAACTAAACGTACAATTTATAACAGCATTTTTTCTCCAAAAAAAAGCTTTGATATTTTAAATAACTATGTTATAATTCTATTTAGGTATCTATAATTGAATAAATTATGGTGCTAATTAAGAACGATAAATATTTGAAAGTATGTATTACTTGCTCCGAATATTGAATGAGTTCAATCGGGGCAATATTTATCCCTAAATGGCCTGGTAGTTCAGTTGGTTAGAACGCTAGCCTGTCACGCTAGAGGTCGAGAGTTCGAGTCTCTTCCAGGTCGCCATTTTTTACAGGATGTCTCTCTTAAACCTAATTCTTTATCTCAAAGTTCATGCAAATTTTTGTATGACTAACCGCAAAGAAATTTGCGGTTATTTCTTTTTTCGGCCATTTTTTTATTGGGAATCTATTTTTCGTTTCTAAAGTATTGGTAATAGGTGCATTTCAGGTTGCCATTGTACAGCTTTCGCTTCTTGTCTGCTTTCTTGGCATACAATTTTTCAAAGTGGTCATCCGCACACAGCACAAAAATCTTCGCGTCTCGAAGGGAAGTAAACAATCTGCCCATTTCACGGTACAGTTTTTCCACTTCCTTGCGCTCTCCCAGCCGCACCGCATAAGGGGGGTTGCATATTATGCTAGATGGATTTTCCGGCTGCTCAAATTTGGAAAGAGGTTTGGTAGAAAACTGAATATACTCGCTCACATCCATATTGTGTGCATGTTCTTTCGCCAGCTTTATGCTTTTGCCATCCACATCCGATGCAAACACCTTTGCCGCAGGGGTAATCAATGTATCCAGCGCAAGCTCACGCATTTCGGCAAAGGCCTTTTTAAAACTGCCGTTGTAGCCCTGCGCATCAAAACGCTGCTTAATACCCGGTGCCATATTTGCCGCCATCATAGCCGCCTCTATGGCAATGGTGCCACTTCCACACATCGGGTCATAAAAATCCCTGCTGTACCATCTGGAAATCAATATCATTGCTGCCGCAAGCGTCTCTTTCAGTGGTGCCTGCACATTTTTCAGCCTGTATCCCCTACGGTTCAATCCTGTTCCGCTGGTGTTCAGTGCCACCGTCACTTTATTTTTGTAAATGTTGATATAAATGCCATACACATTTCCGCTCTCTTCAAAACGTTTTATGCCATATGCTTTTTCCAAAGAACGCACCACTGCTTTTTTGGATACAGATTGCACATCCGAAACACTCATCAGTTCAGAGCGAACCGCATTCGCATTCACAGGGAAGCGTGCATCCACAGACAGCAAAGCGCTAAATTCTATCTTTTTCACGCCTTCAAACAATTCATCAAACGTAATGGCATCAAATTCTTTTAATACAATGTAAATGCGATCTGCTGTTCTTAAAAATATATTTGCACGGGCAATCCCCCGCTCATCTGCCAAAAAATAAACTCGCGCATCCTGAGCGGTCACATCCTCAAATTCCAGTCTTCGTAATTCCTCTGCCAAAACGCCTTCAATGCCAAATGCACAGGATGCATAACATGTATACTTCATATTTCCCCTTATACTATATCTAATTCACTACCTAATTCAAGCTGTGAGTTTTTGAAGTTTCCAGCCCCTGCAGCTTCTTTGCTACTTCCAGTGCCTGCGCTTCGTTCGCATCCAGCTTTACACAAATGCTGGCCATACTTTCTGCCTGTCCACACTCTTTTAACGCAAGGTACAGTATGGCAGCGGCAATTTCGTTCGTCCGCTCGGATAATGCTTCACTTTCGGGTTCTTCCAAATACTTTTGAATCACTTCTAGGGTGCTCTTTAACACCTCCTCAGAGTAATGTAACTCTATGATCTTGTACAGCAGTTTAAATAGTTTGGAATACTCCTCGCCCAGCTCTTTGCCATCTATGTCGTACGCACCAACCTTCACTTCCACCACCTCGTCATCTATATAGGCAATGTACGGCTCATTCGCGTTCATGCGCTTCAGCAGAACAAAAATATCGTTTTTCACATCATCCGGTTGCCTTCGCCGCAGCAAAAAGCCTCGCAATATACGCTCTGCCTTCCTGTCTGCAAAACCAGCCACCATGCCTGCTATCGCGCGCTTTATATTCTCATCACCATATTCCAGCCCCCAAAGAATGGTGTTCATAAAGTCCTCATCATTATTCCACAGCTCATTAAAGCGGCTATCCGGAAGCTTCAAAGAATCATTCAAATATTTTATTTTATTTTTTGCCTCATCTGCAGGAACTTGGTATAAATAACCCATTTCCTCGTAGGCCTCCGGGGTCAACGTTTCCTTGTTTATGGCTTTTATGTAATACTCTGCAATCACCCCCGGATAATCCAGCTTCTTCACTTTGTCCAGTATGTTAATCGCTTCCCTGTATCTGCCCGTATTGTGATAGGCCGCCGCTAGATAATAAAGCAACTTTTCATCATAGGGGGATAATTCTGTCAGCTCTTTGAGGTAGGCAATCGCTTCATCGTGTTTCTTCAACTCGCACAAGGTAATGGCCAGTTTATAGGTGTCTTCTTCACTCTCAATTTTACATTTTGCAGCAATCTCCACATATTTATCTGCCTCTATCAACCGATCTATTTCATACATGAAAACGGCCATATTGCAGTTGGCATGCAAATCTTTTTTATTTTTTTTCAATACTTTTTTGGATGTCTCTATTGCCTTTGGCATATCTTTTTGGCAGTAATATGCTAGCGCAAGGTTATTCTTCGCAAAGGCCATTTCTCCAGTGGTATCCTCAATGCTCTCCAGAACTTCTATCGCTTTCTCATATTCCGCCCTGTCCAGATATCGCTTGCCCTCTCTGGCTTTTATATAGGCTTCTTTCTCTGTTATATCTTCAGGATAGTCTTCCCATTCATCCTCGTCAAAATAATACAGGAAGTCCTCCACTTCTTCGCGATATTCGCCCTCCGGTTGCACCTGCATATATTTTTCAAAGCTTTCCTGTGCCTTGGGTATGTCGTTTAGTCCCATAAAGTTGCAGCCAAGGCAGAAAAAACACTCCGCACTCACCTCGTCTCGCCACTCTATCATCTCAAACAAAATTCGGTTCGATTCCTCATACTTTGTCAGCTCTGTCAAAATTTCTGCCAAACACAGGGAATAGTCATAGTCCTCGGGCTCCATCTCCACAGCCTTGCGTATGGCAGCCAGCGCATTAATGTACTTGCTGTTATCCATCAGCTTCTGTGCCATTCTATAGTAAAATTCGGCAGGTTGTTTAAATTTTAATATGTTTTTATCTGTCATTCTTTGTTTTTCCTCTTTGCGTGCAACAGCAATTTCTCCAATTCCTCTGCATCAAACTGATATATTGTGTTACAGAAATGACAGGTTATTTCCGCACCATCATCCTTTTGTATCATATCATTTATTTCGCGTTCTCCCAGGGATACCACCACATGTTCTAGTCGCTCCTTGCTGCAGTCACATTCATAAACTGGCTGTTGTGTATCCAGTATTTTCAAATGCATGCCCTGAAATATTTTATTTAGAACACCCTCTACACCATATTGAAACAGGTATACTGCAAAGTTATTAATGTCCCCTATGCGCTGTTCAACCTCTTGCAGCGTCTGCTCACTGCATCCTGGCATGGGTCGCAGCATCAGTCCACCCGCATTCACCACAGACATATCCGTTTCCAGCCAAGTATTCACATACACAATAGAAGGCTGCTGCTCGGAAGTAAACAGATATTGCGCTACATCTTCACCAATTTCGCCCGAAACCAAAGGCACGGTACCTGTGTAAGGTTCTTTTAGTCCCGTGTCTCTTATCACAGTGATAGAGCCTTTTGTTCCCACACCCGCAGCTATGTCAAAGCCACCTTTGGGCGAAGGGGGCGGGTTTACGCCCGGGTTGCCTATGGTTGCCTTTATGCGAAGTGCTGCATTGCCCACAGCCATAATGGTGCCCGCCGGCCCCCCTCCGTTTATTATCATTGTCAGCCTATCAGACTCATTTTTTAACACTGCACAAAGCATTGCTGTAGCAGCCAGCGTTCTTCCCATAATAATAGTGCCCACAGGCATCGTATCATGGGTCTGCCGTGCCAGTTCCACCATGGTGGAAACATCGCAAGCATACACTGCCACTTCCTCATTCAGCATTGCCCTTACCAAAACATCGCTCATCCGCTATTCTCCTTTTCGCGCTACAAACTGTATTCGCTCGCTGGTGTCACTTGCAATCTCCCCCGTGGGGAAATCCAGCGCCTGTATTCTTTCAAAACCTGCTTTTGTCAGGCAATCTTCTATTTCTTTTTCTTGCCATGCTCGCTGCACATGGCACTCATCATATCTTTTGTAAACCTCGCCCTTCGGCACAAACAAGGAAATATCCATCGTGGTTATTCTTCTCTCGGCATTGTAGGCATTCTGCCAAAAAAGCGTCCCCTCATCCGAATCATCATAAAAAAATTCATCGCCCAGTATATGCGCCAGCTTGTATTCTGCACTAATATCAAACAAAAACAAACCGTTTTGTTTCAGGTTTTTATGTACCGTTTGGAAAAAACGAAAAAGTCTGCTTTCTTCCAGTATATAATTCACACCATCACAGGCACACACGGCTGCATCCACAGGCTTATTCAGTACAAAATCCACCATGTCTGCACAGGCCAGCTGTACCACAGCCGCATTTTGGCGCAGCTTTGCCGCCGCCACATCCAGCATCTCTTCAGAAATGTCTATGGCTCGCATTCCATAGCCTGCCTTGCAAAGCTCCAGCGTTAGGCTGCCCGTGCCGCAGGCATATTCCAGCAATTCATTGCCCGCGCCGTTCTCGCGCAGCAGCTGTCCAATATACGCCGCCCATTCGCTGTAGGATATATCATACATAAACCCATCATACACTTGTGCTAAGTGGGCATATTCCATATTATACAATCTCCAGTACTCTCAAATAATATTCCACGCCTGCCAGCAGTGCCGCTTCATCAAAGTCAAACACACTGGAATGCAACATCACGGTATCTTCCCCTGCGTCAATCCCCAACCATGCATACAGTCCGGGCACTTCCTTCTGAAAAAAAGAAAAGTCCTCCGAAACCATAGATCCCCCCACTATAACACACTCTTCATTATCCAACATTTGCACCGCCTTGTCAAAAAGCATTTGCGCATTTCTAATCGAGGGATAGTGCATTGTGCAAGTGTTACTGGTTTCCACGGCAAACATCTGTGCAAGCCCTCCCAGCATTTCATCAATACGCCGCATAATCAATGCGGATGTTTCCTCGCTATAGGTGCGCATGGTGCCCTCCAGCAACACATAGTCACAAATCACATTTCGTGTCTTTCCACCCATTATTTTTCCTATGGTAATTACCGCCGCCTCTTTGGGCGCTACATTGCGGGAAATCACGCTTTGCACCAAAGCAACAAAATGAGCAGCAGCCACCAGTGCATCCCTGCCCTGTTGCGGTTTTGCGCCATGGCTTGCGAATCCTTTTATTTCTATATTAATGTCGCTCATGGCAGCCGTCACGGTGCCTGCCTTCAGCCCTATTGTGCCAAGGGGCAGTTCAGGCGCCAAATGCAACGCATATATTTCATTCACCGTTGGGTTTTGCAACACTCCGGCTTTCACCATTGGTTCTGCCCCGCCAATGGCTTCCTCTGCCGGTTGAAATAGAAACACCACATTGTGTTTCAAAGCATGGCGCAGCCTGCTTACTATTTTAGCCGTTACCAGCGCCATTGCCATGTGTCCATCGTGGCCGCAGGCATGCATTTCCCCATTGTTTAGGGATTTATAGGCACAGTCATTTTCTTCCGAAACCGGCAAAGCGTCAATGTCCGCACGTACAGCAATTGTTGTTTGTGCGTTTGGTGCCAAAAACACAGCCTTTATGCCTGTTCCTATCACTTTTTCCAAGCTATCAGGTTTCAGTTCTTTCAAATAGGCATAAAGAAAGTCCGAGGTTTGCTCTTCTTCAAACGCACACTCGGGTATGGTATGCAGCTTGCGCCTCAGTTCGGTTATTTCCTCTTTATATTCCATCAATTCTTTACGAATCCGCATACCCATAAATCAACCGCTCCTCATTCTCGCCTATTTCACCGCAAGCCCCATATTGCGAAATCATGCATCATTTTCTAATTTTATAAAACCATAGTAACACATCACATAAGTATATTACAAACTGCTATATCTACAATATTATATCTCTTTTCAAAGGCAACATACTATGAATTATCTGTAAAGATTTCTGCCAATCTATCATTATTGCTTAAAAAAGGTTTACATTTATGCAGATTGCAGCTATAATAAAATAGAAAAAATAGATTGTTTCAGTTAGAGGCGCGTCTACGCATCAGTACCATGTATGCAAGGTTCGGCAAACCAAGTATATGTATGCATGGAAAAGGGCAGGACGCCGAAGGGTATGGCAGTTGCCGCTGGCCAGCACCCTGGGTGCACGGAAAATATCTGTGTAACTGTCATTGCACAAGCAATGTTGCGCTACTGGTATCCCAAAAAGATAACGGCGCATCTGTGCCGTTTTTTATTTTATATTAAGCGCATTGCAGCGCTAAAGGAGGAACAAATGAAGAAGTATAATGTTGCCATAGTAGGCGCAACGGGAATGGTGGGAAGAAAGTTTCTGGAAGTACTGGAGGAACGCAATTTACCAGTAAACAACTACTACTTGTTTGCCAGCGCACGCAGTGCAGGCCGCAAAGTAGAGTTTTTGGGCAAAGAGTATATAATAGAAGAACTAACAGAAACCTGTTTTGATGGTAAAAATATAGACATTGCTCTGTTTTCAGCAGGAGGCGGTATCAGCACAAAATATGCTCCCTTTGCTGTAAATGCCGGTGCACTGGTAATAGACAACTCCAGCGCATGGCGTATGGATAAAAAAGTGCCTCTGGTGGTGCCGGAAGTAAACCCGCAGGATATCAAGTGGAACAACGGCATTATTGCCAATCCCAACTGCTCCACCATACAGGCAGTGGTTGCACTGAAACCCCTTTACGATAAGTATGGTATCAAGCGAATTGTTTACTCTACCTATCAGGCAGTTTCTGGTGCAGGTATGGGTGGCTATAGCGATCTAGAAAATGGAATCAGTGGCGATGCCCCCAAAAAGTTCCCCCACCCTATCTTTGGCAATTGCATTCCACAGATTGACGTGTTTGACGAGGATGATTATACCAAAGAAGAAATTAAAATGATTCAGGAAACACGCAAAATATTGGGTGACGATAAATTGCGTATTACGGCAACCACTGTTCGTGTTCCCGTTTTCCATGGTCACAGTGAATCTATCAATGTAGAGCTGGAAAAGGATTTCGATATGGCCGAGCTGAAGCAAACACTTGCAGACTTTCCTGGTCTTATTTTGATGGATGAAGTGAAAACAGGAGAAAGCAAGGGTGTATACCCCATGCCTCTTGCCATCGCAGGTAAGGACGAAGTGTATGTTGGGCGCATCCGTCGCGACCGTTCTGTGGAATCCGGCGTAAATCTGTGGGTGGTTGCAGATAACATTCGCAAGGGCGCTGCCACCAATACAATACAAATTGCACAAACTTGGATGGCAATGCAGGAAAAATAAGAATAGCTAAAAACAACAATAAGAGGTAGAAACAATGTTATTTAAAGGTTCAGGCGTAGCCTTATGTACCCCCTTCAACAATGAAGGCATCAATTTTGATACCTTCGAGCAGTTGATTGAATTTCAAATTGAAGGGAAAACAGATATGCTTTTGGTGTGTGGCACCACCGGGGAACCCTCCACCATGTGCGACAGCGAAAAGTGTTCCGCAATAGAGTTTGCTATCAAAACAGTAAATGGGCGTATTCCCGTTGTTGCGGGCGTGGGTGGCAACAACACCGCCCATGTGGTTACCAGTGCCCAGCATGCAGAGCAAGCAGGCGCCAGCGCAGTTCTGGTGGTCACGCCATACTACAACAAATGCACACAGAAGGGACTTATGGGGCACTTTACCACGGTTGCGGATTCCGTGAATATTCCCATCATTGTATACAATGTGCCCTCACGCACGGGTATCAACATACCGCCCGCCATATTCAAAGAGCTATGCCTGCACAAAAATATATCCGGTATCAAGGAAGCCAGTGCCGATATTTCGCACATTGCGGATGTCGCCCGGCTCACTCGTGGCAATGCAGATCTATACAGTGGCAATGACGACCACATTGTGCCCATATTGTCCCTTGGCGGTGTTGGGGTTATTTCCGTACTTGCCAATCTTATGCCACGCTACACGCACGATATGGTAATGGCATATTTGGATGGAGATGTAAAGAAGGCTTGTGATATGCAACTGCAGATCAATCCACTGGTGCATGCTCTGTTCAGTGAAGTAAATCCCATTCCCGCAAAAACTGCGCTTCGTCTTATGGGTTACGATATGGGCAATTTCCGCCTTCCGCTCACCGAAATGGAGCAGTGCAATTACAACAATCTCGTGACACAAATGAAGGAGTTTGACCTACTATGATAGAGATACTACTAAGTGGCGTAAACGGCAGATTGGGGCAAACATTGGTACAGGATATTGCCGCACTAGAGGGAATACATGTAGCCTGTGGTGTGGATGTTGTTCCGTATGCCGTTAAAAATAATTTTCCCGTATATGCTTCTTTTGACGATGTACAGGAACATGCCGATGTCATTATAGATTTTTCACGTCCGGAAGCCTTGCACGACTTATTGCAATTTGCACAAAAGAAAAACATGGGCGCAGTTCTGGCAACCACCGGCTATACGGATAACGACAAAATGATGATTGCCAAATTTGCTGGGCACATTCCCCTGTTTTTCTCTGCCAATATGTCTCTGGGTGTGAATTTGCAGATGGCGCTGGCAAAAAAGGCTGCCGAAGTATTACAGAATAGCTTTGATATAGAAATTATTGAAAAACACCACAACAAAAAAGTGGATTCCCCCAGCGGTACCGCCCTGTTTCTTGCAGAGGGTATCAACGCTGCATTGGGTGGTAGCCGAAAGTTTTCATATGGTCGGCACGCTGCAAATCAGCGCCGCACCCCAACAGAAATTGGCATCCACGCAGTGCGTGGCGGCACAGTGGTTGGCGAGCACGATATTTTATTTTTAGGGCCTGATGAAGTCATCGAAATCAATCACAGGGCGCTTTCCAAGCAAGTTTTTGCACAGGGGGCTATTCGCGCTGCTCAGTTTATCAAAGGAAAAGAGCCTGCCCTGTATTGTATGCAGGATATCATGGACGAAATATTCTAATACAAGATAAAAGAGAAAAGCGGTAAAATCACTTTTCTCTCTCACTGATACTTGGCATATACAAAGGGCAGCCTCGCGGCTGCCCTTTGTTCTATCGTCTTACTACTATTTAACTTTTTGTACTTGATCCTGCTCTGTATACTTCACTCTGGACACATAATGTGTGTGCAGTATCTCATGTGCCTTATGGCTGTTCGGCTCTCCTAGGAAGTCTTTATACAGCTTTTGTATATCCGGATTCTCGTGCGACTTACGGATCGGCTTATCTTTATCCTCCGCATAGGTCGCTGCCGCGCGCACCACACGTGGGTCTAGTACGTTACGAACACGTGCGGATACAATTGGCTGACCGCCGCCTGTTACACAGCCTCCCGGGCAGCCCATAATCTCTATGAAGTGATATTCCTTCTCTCCACGTTTCACCGCATCCAGCAGCTTGCGTGCATTGCCAAGGCCGCTGGCTACAGCAACTTTCACAGTTAGGTCGCCAATCTTCACTTCGGCCTCTTTTATTCCCTTTATGCCACGCACATCCATAAAGTCTATGTTT
Source organism: uncultured Christensenella sp. (assembly GCA_964592125.1). Lineage (GTDB taxonomy): Bacteria > Bacillota > Clostridia > Christensenellales > Christensenellaceae > UBA5399. The sequence continues at coordinate 28,860 of CAZQBV010000015.1, read as the reverse complement.
TCCAGCTCTTTGCCTGTCAGCTCATCCGCAACAGTTCTCAGTGCCGCTTCCATCACGCCACCCGTCACACCAAAAATGGCACCAGCGCCCGAAGACGTTCCCAGCATATCGTCAAAATCTTCATCCGGCAGGTTTGCAAAATCTATATTTGCTTCGCGAATCATTTGCGCAATTTCACGCGTGGTTACCACAGCATCCACATCGGGATATCCAGATGCAGATTGTCCATCACGCAGTTTCTCAAATTTCTTTGCCGTACAGGGCATTACCGAAACCATAAAGATATCTTTCGGGTCTATGCCTTCTCTTTCTGCGTAGTAGGTTTTTACAATTGCGCCCACCATCTGATGTGGCGATTTGCAAGAAGACAGGTTCTCCAGCATATCTGGGTAATAGGTTTCGCAATACTTCACCCATCCCGGCGAGCAAGAGGTAATCTGCGGCAATACGCCACCATTCTTTATTCTGCCAATCAGCTCGAAGCCCTCTTCCATTATGGTAAGGTCAGCACCAAAATCGGTATCGAACACTTTGTTAAACTTCAACTTACGCAGCGCAGCGGCCAACTTGCCTGTTACCCTAGTGCCCATAGGCATTCCAAACTCTTCACCCAGTGCAAAGCGCACTGCAGGAGCAGGCTGTACTACCACAAATTTTTTCGGGTCATGCAGCGCTTGCCACACAGCATCCGTCTCTAATTTTTCTGTTAGCGCACCCACGGGGCAAGCAGCAATACACTGCCCGCAATTGATGCAGTTTACATCCACCAAAGATCTATCCCAAACAGGCTCTACAATTGTTTTGAAACCACGGTTGGTCGGTCCAATCGCTCCCACAGCCTGTATGTTTTCGCACATAGACACACAACGGCGGCACAGCACACACTTGTTGGGGTCACGCACCACACTTGGGGATATTGTGTCTTTTGCCTTTGTCAGCTTTTCCCCATCATATTTAATGCTGGTTATGCCAAAATCATCTGCCAATCTTTGCAGTTCACAATTGCGGTTACGAATGCAGGTCAAGCACTCGCGGTCATGGTTCGAAAGCAGCAGATCCAAAGTTGCACGCTTTGTCTTCATTACCTTTTCTGTATTGGTTAACACTTCCATACCCTCTGCTACTGGCAACACACAGGCGGCCTGCAACACTGGGTTTCCCACTACCTCCACCATGCATATCCTGCAAGCGCCAATTGCATTTACGCCACGCAGGTAGCACAGTGTAGGTATTTCTATATTTGCTTTTCTTGCGGCGTCAAGTACATTGGTATTTTCCTGTACCTCCACTTTTACGCCATCTATCGTCAATGATACCATATCATATCTCTCCCTTCTTTACCGCTTTATCGCAGAGAATTTACACTTATCCAAGCAAGCACCGCATTTTATGCACTTATCGGGATCAATAAAGTGCGGCTGTTTTTTCTCGCCGGTAATAGCATCTGCAGGACATACGCGTTTGCACATGCCACAGCCAATACACTTATCGGGTATAATCTCATACGAAAGCAGCGCCTGACAGTAGCCCGCCGGGCATTTTTTATCGAAGATATGCGCTTCATATTCATCCCTGAAATATTGTATTGTAGACAACACTGGGTTGGGCGCAGTTTTGCCCAGACCGCAAAGCGCACCCGCTTTTATGCTCTCCCCAAGTTCCTGCAACCTTTCTATGTCGCCAACCTTGCCTTTGCCATCGGTAATGCGCTGCAGTATCTCCAGCATACGCTTTGTACCAATGCGGCAGGGGGGGCATTTCCCGCAGGATTCATCCACAGTAAAGTCTAAGAAGAACTTTGCCACGTCTACCATACAGTTGTCTTCATCCATAACTATCAAGCCGCCCGAGCCCATCATAGAGCCAATGGCAGTTAATGTGTCATAATCTATTTTTAGGTCAAGGTGCTCTGCAGGAATACATCCACCAGAAGGACCACCCGTTTGCGCTGCTTTAAATGCTTTGCCTTCCGGTATGCCACCGCCAATGTCATAAATAACCTCACGCAAGGATGTACCCATAGGTATTTCTACCAAGCCCGTGTTGTTAATTTTTCCGCCCAGTGCAAACACTTTGGTTCCCTTAGATTTTTCCGTACCCATAGAGGCAAACCATTCCGCACCCTCCAAAATAATCACGGGAATATTTGCAAAAGTTTCCACATTGTTTATAATAGTGGGCTTGCCAAACAAACCTTTGTTTGCCGGGAACGGTGGTTTTGGCCGTGGCTCACCACGCCTTCCTTCAATAGATTCCATCAGTGCTGTTTCTTCCCCACACACAAATGCGCCTGCACCCAAGCGTATTTCCATATCAAAGGCAAAACCGGAATCAAATATATTATCTCCCAGCAGACCATATTCCTTTGCTTCATCTATTGCAATCTGCAAACGCTTTACTGCAATGGGATATTCCGCACGTACATATACATAACCAATGCTTGCACCAATCGCGTAGCCGGCAATTGCCATTGCTTCCACTACGCTGTGTGGGTCGCCTTCCAGTACCGATCTGTCCATAAAGGCACCGGGGTCACCCTCATCCGCATTGCAAATAATATATTTTTGATCACCCCGTGCATTTGCACAGAATTGCCATTTCGTAGCTGTGGGGAAACCACCGCCACCACGGCCACGCAGCCCAGATTCTTTTATAATGTCTATCACCTGCTGGGGCGTATAGTCCTGCAGGCAAGTACCCAATGCCTTATATCCATCAAACGCTATGTATTCGTCAATTTGTTCTGGATCAATCACGCCGCAGTTGCGCAATGCAACACGCACTTGCTTCTGATAGAATCCTATGTCATCCAGCGTAGTTGCCACTTCTGTTACATCTTCTTCTTTATGCAGCAACCTTGTTACAATTCTGCCCTTCAAAAGATGCTCTTCTACAATTTCTGCTACATCTTCGGGTGTCACGCGGCTGTAAAACGCTCCCTCGGGGTAAACAATCACAATCGGGCCAGCTTCACAAAGACCAAAGCAACCCGTTCTTACCACTTTAACTTCCTTATCCAAATTCTGTTTGCCTAGTTCTGTTTCCAGTCTAGTTATAATCTCGCCAGAACCTGAAGATGTGCACCCTGTACCCCCACAAACGAGTACATGTGAACGATAAAAATCCATAAGATCAAACCCTCCAATTAATGTTTACGCATTGTTTTTTTCATAGTACCCTATTGTGTATTCCGTTACCACATTGCCATTAACCAAATGCTCTGTAATAATTTTCGGCACCATCTCTGGATCCACTTTCACATAGGTCACTTTTTCCTGCCCCGGCATAAAAACTTCCACAATAGGCTCCAGCCGGCACACACCAATACAGCCGGTTTGAGAAACCGCAATATCTCCCAGCCCACGTTTGGATACTTCATCCACAAAAGCTTGTAGCACAGGCCGTGCCCCAGCAGCTATGCCACAGGTTGCCATGCCCACTACCACACGCTTGTCCGCATCCTGCTTGCGAATGTCCACCTTGTCCAGCGTTTTCTTCCTGATCGCTTCCAGTTCCTGAAGTGATTTCATTCCACACCATCCTCCATGTATTTGTACAATATTCTTAATTGTTAATTTCTTAACAATAAAATCACAAAAAAAAACCCATTCGGTTGTTTCACAATTTTCAAATTCATTATAGCAATTATCTGCTATTATCGCAACCGTTTTGTTATAAAATCAATAAAATATTCACAAACTCCTGCTCCTCAGTTGTCCGCAAGCACCTTCAATTTCGCTGCCCATGGATTTACGTACCGTTGCAGAGAGTCCCAATGCCTTCAACTGCTCGCAAAAAACATATATTCCCTGCTTCTTGGGTGCTTTCAGCTTGCCACTGTCATTCAGCGGAATAATATTGATATGGCAGTTGATTCCTCGCAGCAGTTCTTGCAGTTTCTTTGCATCCGCTTCCGAATCATTGAAGCCCTCTATAATGGCATATTCAAATATGATACGTCTGCCTGTCACTTCAAAATAAGTCCGTGCGGCATCCAGTATATCGCTAATATGGTACTCTTTTGCGCTGGGCATCAGCTTTTCGCGCTTGTATTGGCTAGGTGCGTGCAAGGATATGGATAAAGTAATTCCCGGAAAATCCTTGGCCAGTTTGTACATGTTTTGCGTAATGCCACAGGTGGAAAGCGATATGTTCCGTTTTCCAATATTTAGGCCGTCTGTCGCATTCACCAATTGCAAAAAATTCAAACAATTTGCATAATTATCCAAAGGCTCGCCCATTCCCATCAACACAATGTGTGATACTTCTTTGCCCTCATTCTGGCAGTTTACAGCAATCATTTGCGCCAATATTTCCCCAGCGCTCAAATTTCGCACCAAGCCATCCCTACAGGATGCGCAAAACGCGCATCCCCGCGCACAGCCCACTTGCGTACTCACGCAAACGCTTCTGCCATACTCTTTGGGCAGGTACACAGTTTCTACCGTATTTCCATCCGCCAGTTCCAGCAAATACTTTTGGGTTCCATCTGCCGCATCCAGCCTCTGCAACATTTTCAGGTATCCCTCTTCGCTGCTTTCTCGCAGTTTTTCCCGCAATGCTACAGAAAGGTCTGTCATCTGTTCAAACGACACACCTCTATGCAGCCATTTTCGCACCTGCTTTGCACGGTAGGTTGGCTCCCCCAGTCTGGCCATTTCCAGTTTCAAACCGTTTATGTCTAGGTCTAGCAACGAAGTTGCACCACCTTTTTCGTTATCATTGCTTGTTTGCATACCGTCCTCACCCTTTTGTTCAAACATTCTTTTTCATCCTGGCCATAAAAAAGCCATCTATTTTATCTATATGCGGGAACAGCTGCAGCATTCCGCCTTTTTCTCTGCTCATCAACGCTTTGGGCAGTTCATTCTTCATCTCATCCAGCCGAAACTCCGTATGCCCTTTCAAAAAACTTTCTACCACTTCTTCATTCTCACATCTGTCTATGGTGCATGTGGAGTACAACAATGTACCCCCAGCCTTCACGTATCTGGAACAGTTTTCCAATATAGCCTGTTGCATGGGCACCAATGCAGCAATATCTTCCGCCACTTTAAATAGTTTTATATCGGGTTTGCGATACAGCAAGCCCAATGCAGAGCAAGGCGCATCCACCAGCACCACGTCAAACTGCTCCTCATAGTCCACACAGTATTGCGTGGCATCCGCTACTGCCATTTGTATGTTTGTAATTCCCAGACGTTCCACATTTGCTTCTATCAGCTTCACCCGGTGTTCATGCAAATCCAGTGCCACCACCTTGCCATCCGCTGCCAGCTGCGCCGCATACAGGCTTTTGCCCCCCGGTGCGGCACATACATCCAGCACCCTATGGTTTCTTTCAATGCCCGCTGCGCGCACGCACACCATAGAGGCCTCACCCTGCACAGTTATGTACCCCTTTTTAAACAGCGGCATATTTTCTATATCTGCCGCATGTTTTATGTAGTAGGCATCCTCGCAATAATATCCCGGCTCAAACTGCGTTAGCGGTTCAATTTGCCTTTGCCTATTTTGCCGCACGCAGGTGAGGGAGCTATTCCCCCTATAGGAAAGCATCATCTCCGCTTGCTCCTTACCATACTCCGCCACATATTTTTCGCAAAGCCATTTGGGGTAGCTGTACATCACATGCAGATACTCTATAAAATCTTCGCTGGCCTTGGGGTATTCTATCTTGCCCAAATTCTGCGCTATGTTACGCAAAGTAGCATTCACAAAGCCTTTCAGTTGCTGCTTGCCCTTGGCCTGCACCAGCTTCACACTTTCGTTTACAGCGGCACTTTCGGGCACACTTTCAAAATACAGCAGCTGGCACACACCCAACCGCAATATATTTTGAATCACTTTGTGCACCCGCTTGGCTGTTACAAATTGTGTTAGAACATAGTCAATACGATACAGGTTTTCCAAGGTAGTGCTTACCAAAGCGGTAATAAAGCGGCGGTCTTCCACGCTCATTCCGCTGTGCAACACCTGCTTCAATTCCAAATTCAAATATGCCTTATGTTTCAAAACGCCCGACAGTGTGTCGAGCGCTGTTAGTCTTGCATTCAAGTTTCATCCTCTTCCAGCTTCACAAAAACATAGCCTTCTTCCATAGTTTTACCGCGCAAGCTGCTGCTTGCCGTCATCAGCCGCCCTCCCGGCCGCTTAATTAAATCCAGCGAAAGTACACCATCGCGCGATTTTACCAGCAGGCCATGCTTGGCATCAGCCTTCACAATCTCACCATTTATTCCCAATGTGGGGTGTGGATGGCGTGATATCTCATACACCCTTATCTTTTCGCCATGATATAGCACATATGCACCGGGGAAAGGGTTCAGCCCCCTCACATAGTTGTAAATATTCTCGCAGCTTTCATTAAAGTCTATCTCTCCAAATCCTTTTGAAAACATAGGATAGTATGTAGCTTCTGCTTCATTCTGCGGGTGGCGTTCCAGTTCGCCATTTTGCAGCTTTATTAGGGTGCGTTGCAAGGTTTTTGCCCCAACGTTGCTCAGTATGTCATACAGCTCCCCCGCCGTCATATCTTCCGGAATCGTCACCTCATCCTGCTCCAGTATATCTCCTGCGTCCAGCTTTTTCACAGTATACATGGTAGTAACGCCGGTCACTTTTTCACCATTTAGTATCACCCAGTTTATTGGCGCAGCTCCCCTGTACTTGGGCAGCAACGAGGCATGCACATTAATACAGCCATACTTTGGAATAGATAATACTGTATCCGATAAAATCTGCCCATAGGCTGCTGTAATCAGCAAATCCGGCTGCAACTCCTCCAGTGTTTTCACACCGTGCGCATCGCTTACTTTTTCAAATTGCAGCACAGGAATTCCATGCTCCAATGCCACCAGCTTCACCGGTGGCGGCATCAGCTTGTGCCCTCGGCCTGCCTTGCGGTCTGGCTGCGTAATGCACGCCTGCACATGGTAGCCGTTTTCTATCAGCATATTTAAAGAGGGCACCCCAAATTCCGGCGTCCCCATAAAAACAATGCTCAAACTCATTATAGGTTTTCCCCTTCTTCGTCCATATCCTCTTCGTCATGATACACACGTTCCACCATTTTATCGGTAAACAAAATACCATCCAAATGGTCTATCTCGTGTGCAAAGGCCTTGGCCAAAAGCCCCTCGCCTTCATATTCCTGCATATCCCCATTTCGATCCATCGCACGTACGCGCACTTTTGCCGGCCGCACCACCATTCCGTCTATATCCGGCAGGGAAAGGCAACCTTCCTCGGTGCGTTGCTGCCCCTCTTCCGATATCATTTCCGGGTTAATCAGCTCCATAAGCCCATCTCCCACATCTATTACCACCACGCGCCGCAAAGCGCCCACCTGTGGCGCAGCCAATCCCACACCACGCGCATTATACAGTGTTTCAGACATATCATCCAGCAAATCTAATATATGTTGATTGATATGTTTCACCTGTTTGGATACTTTCCTCAGTCTGGGATTATCCCCTTCCAAAATGTTTCTAATCGCCATTCCCGTCCTCCAAATCCTTTCACACCATGCCCGCAGGGTTTGTATCAATACCCGTCAGTACATTGTTATAGTTTACTTTCATAAAAAGCTGCATCATTTCGTCTATTGCATCCTGTTCGGATTTTTTCAACTGTATCAAGATGTGATATCTGTGCATATCCTTAATTCGCTTTATCATAGATTCCGATGCCCTAACACTTATTATACCATTTTTGTAGGGTAATAACACTGCTTTTAACTGTGTTAAAAAATCTTTTACACAGGCAATCACCTGTTGCTCGTCTTTGCCCGAAAACTGTATTTGTACAAACACCGAAAAGGGCGGTAATTGCGCCATTTTGCGAATTGCAATCTCCTGCTTGTAAAACCCCTCATAGTCATGCTGCTGTGCAAAACGTACTGCATAGTGCTCTGGGCTATAGGTTTGCAGCACCACTCTGCCCTGCTCTTTCCTACCCGCACGGCCCGCAATCTGTGTAATCTGCCCAAAGGTTCGCTCTGCACTGCGGTAATCAGGGAAGTTCAGCATGGTGTCCGCTGCCAACACTGCCGATACCTCCACATTCCCAAAATCAAAACCCTTGGTAATCATTTGTGTACCAATCAAAAAATCTGCCTTACCCTCAGCAAAATCATCAAATACTTTCAAATGCGCATCCTTTGCACCCATGGTGTCCACATCCATACGAATCAACCGCACACCCGGGTACAGCTGCTTTAATTGCTCTTCCACCTGCTGCGTGCCCGTACCAAAGTATTTTAAATATGGCTTTCCACACTCCGGGCAAATCTTCTGCGCAGGCTTTTCGCGGCCACAGTAATGGCACTTCAGGCTATCCTGTGCTTTGTGATAGGTCATCGTCACATCGCAAGAGTCGCATTTCACGGTATATCCGCAGGCGCGGCACATCACAAAGGTGGAGTAACCTCTGCGGTTTAAAAAAAGCATTGCCTGCTTCTTTTTTGCCAATGTTTCCGAAAGCAACGCAAATAATTTTCCGCTGATAACGCCTTTATTTCCCCGCCGCAGTTCTTCACGCATATCCACAATTTCCACCTCGGGAAGCGATAGCCCAAACAATCGTTGCGGCATTTTTAAGATGGTATATGCTCCCTGTTCCGCCTCGTAATAGGTTTCTATATCCGGCGTGGCACTGCCCAGCAACAGGATGGCATCATTCAGTTCACAACGCTTGCGGGCAATTTCCAGCGCACTGTATTTGGGGTAGTTATCTGCTTTGTAGCTGCCCTCATGCATTTCGTCAATTATAATAGCGCCAATATTGGTAAGAGGTGCAAACACTGCGCTGCGCGCACCCAGCACAATCTTTGCTTCACCACGCTTCACCTTCATCCATTCGTCGTAGCGCTCCCCTGCGGAAAGCCCAGAGTGAAATACGGCAATCTCTTCTGTAAATCGTTGCTTTAAAAAAAGATATGTTTGCGGTGTTAGCGAAATTTCCGGCACCAGTAGTATTGCTGTTTTCCCCTGCTCCAAGCAGTGCTTTATCACACGAATGTACACTTCGGTTTTGCCGCTGCCTGTTACACCATGCAGCAAAAAGCGTTTCTGTTTTGTTCCCAGTATACTTTCCAGCACTTCCAGTTGCGTAGCCGTTAGCGCATAGTCCTCTATCAGCCCTATCTCCGCATGAAAAGGCCGCCGCGCTATCCGCGATTCCTCAATCCGAATCCATCCCTTTTTTTCCAGTGATTTCACTGGCGAGGCAGGCAATGCGGATGCGGCAACCCCTTTGTTTGCCTCTTTCAATTGCAGCATCACATCAATCTGCTTTTGATATTTAGGCGTACCATCAGCTTTGTATAGCGTTTTCATGGCCGTTTCAAACGCTTCACCCTGAACCGTTAAAAAGCAAAACTGCTGTATTTTTTCCGAAACACGTCCCCCGCGCAGTTGCGCAGGTACCATAAAGCGCAGTGCAGCCGCCAGCGTTGTGTTATAGCGCTGTTTCATGTATTGCGCCAGTTCCAGTTGCTCTGCCGTTACCGCACAAAAGTCCTCCAGCGGCCGAATCACCGGTTTCAGCTTTTCCGCATCATACTCAGGCTGTTCCAGCAGCCCCACCACAATGCCCTCCACCTTCTTTTTTTGTCCAAAGGGAACCAACACACGCATCCCCACCAGAAGCTCCATCTCCTCCGGCACAGTGTATTCAAACACGCGATCTATATTTGTATGTGATATGTCTACAATTACTTTTGCGTACAATTCAATTCCCCGGATACCTTCGGCACACTACTGTGCCAAATCTCTCTCTATTTCCAGCATAATTCGCTTGGCAATGCTTTCCTTGCTCTCGCGTAGCGTTTCTACAATTTCTCCATCTTTTTTCAGCATTGTAACGGCATTGTAATCGCTGTCAAAGCCCACATCTTTTTTAGATACGTCGTTTGCCACAATCATATCCAAATTTTTCTCTTTCATTTTTTTACGCGCATAGCCCAGCACATCCTGAGTTTCCGCAGCAAAACCCACCAAGTGAAATTTTTTGTCCTCACCTAGCGTCTTTAAAATGTCTTTCGTCTTATGCAGTTCTATGGTTAGGGTTTCTTTCTTTTTCATTTTATGCCCAGCCACCGTGTTTGGTGTGTAATCCGACACCGCAGCACAGGCAATTACAATATCTGCTGCTTGCTTTTGCTGCATCACAGCCTCGTACATTTCTTGTGCGCTTACCACACCCACCAGCTTCACGCCCGGCTTTGCGTTCATATTCACTGGCCCCGATACCAGCGTCACTTCCGCTCCCATATCGTGCGCCGCCTTGGCCAATGCATAGCCCATCTTGCCAGAGGAACGGTTCGTAATATAGCGCACAGGGTCTATTGCCTCGCAGGTTGGGCCTGCTGTTATCAGCACTCGCTTACCTGTCAATCCTGTTTTTTTTTAAGCACCTCATGAATAAATGCCAGTATTTCCTCTGGTTCGCGCATACGCCCCGCACCCACATCTCCACAGGCCAGTTTTCCCTCGCCTGTTTGCATCACATGAAAGCCACGATCCTTTAGTATCTGCAAATTCACCTGTGTTGCCATATTGTCCAGCATGGCAGTGTTCATTGCCGGCACCACCACAATGGGGCAGGTCAGTGCCAAAAACACAGTGGTAAGCATATTGTCTGCAATGCCACAGGCCAGTTTGGCAATTGTATTGGCAGTTGCTGGTGCCAGCACCGCAACATCCACTTTTTGAGCAAGCGAAATATGCTCCACTTCCCACGCCCGCTTTATATCAAATATATCCACAGCCACTGGGTTATTGCTCAGTGTCTCAAACGTAAGCGGCTGTACAAATTCTGTAGCGGCCTCCGTCATTACCACATTCACCCCAATGCCCTCTTTTTTCATCAAGCTGGCAAGGTTTGCACTTTTATATGCGGCAATTCCCCCGGTTATACCCAGCAACACATTCATTACTTAATACCGTCCGTCACTCTAATATATGTAATTTTATCCGCTAATATCTCATTCACGGCTTGGGAAACAGGGTTCGGGTTCGCGTTCTCTGTCAATGGCTGCGCTCCGTCAATAATCTGCCTTGCGCGTTTCGCGGTTTCCACCACCAGTGTATACCTGCTATCGGCCTTCTCCAGTAAATCCGACAATTCTAAATGTATCATATTATTTCCTCCTATCACTTTCCATGTTTCTCTAAATTATTTTTTATTATGTTCTCTATTTCATGCACTGCATCGTCTAGGTTATCATTTACCACTTGATAGTCGTACTGGTCGGCATAGGCCATCTCTTCCTTCGCCTTAGCAAAACGTGTTTTTATCTGCTCTTCCGTTTCAGTCGCGCGGCCTTTTAGCCGTTTCAACAGTTCTTCTTCGGATGGTGGCAAAATAAAGATAAGTAGCGCTTCGCTAAAATTTTTCTTTACCTGCATAGCACCTTGCACATCTATTTCCAAAACAATATTTTTTCCCAGTTCCAGTTTTTCCAGAACACGTTTTTTTGGGGTGCCATATTTACAACCAAACACTTCTGCATGCTCCAGAAAGCTGTCGCTCACTATCATGTTGTTAAACTCATCTTCACGTTTAAAAAAATAGTTCACACCATTTTTTTCATTGGCACGCGGCTGGCGGGTGGTACAGGAAATAGATAGCTCTATGTTGTCTTCATTCAGCAATCTGTCCACAATGGTGCCCTTGCCCGAGCCAGATGGCCCAGATATCACAATCAATTTACCCTTTTCGTTTTTCAAAGGCTTGCTCATTTCACTCCTCCTCGGCAGGATCACGGCTCACAATCCTGTGGGCAACTGTCTCTGGTTGCACTGCAGATAATATAACATGCTCACTATCCATCACCACCACAGCACGTGTGCGTCTGCCATAGGTTGCGTCAATCAGCATTCCTTTTTGCCGGGCTTCTGTAATTATGCGCTTAATCGGCGCAGACTCCGGGCTAACAATAGCTATCAGTCTTTCCGCCGAAACAATATTTCCAAATCCAATGTTTATTAACCTAATTGCCATGATGCACCTCTTTACTTTCTATTTCCTCTACTCTATATTTTGTATTTGTTCCCGTATTTTTTCTATTTCGCCCTTCGCAGTAATCACTCTTTTCATAATATCTGTATCCTGCGATTTCGAGCCAATTGTGTTAAACTCCCGATTGAGTTCCTGCACAATAAAGTCCATATTTCTGCCCTGTGCGCCCTCTTGACCAGCCAGCTTTTTAAACTGCTTCACATGGCTTCTAATGCGAACAATTTCTTCCGTTATATTTGCTTTGTCTGCATAAATTGCTACTTCCTGCGCCACGCGCTGCTCATCCACAGAAGCACCACCCAGCAATTCTTGCAAACGTTCTTCCAGCTTTTGTTTATATTCCTGCACCACCGTGTGCTCTTTTTGGGCTATCACATCTGCAACTTCTTCCAAAACATCCAGTCTGGCTTCAATATCCTGCTGCAATTGAGCACCTTCTCGAGCTCTTGCTTTTTTCAGCTCAGTGATCGCACCATCCAGTCCAGTGGTCAACAACTGCTTCATAGCTGCTTCGTCATCAAAGTTTTCTTCATAGGTTACTACATCGGGCATGCGCAGTATATGGGATACCGTTATGTCATTTTTCACCCAAGTCTTTTGCGCTATCTCTTGCGCCGCCTTCACATAGGCATTTACCAAGGACCAATCCATAGTGATGCTTTTGGCATCTTCTCTCTCGCAACTGTAGTTGATAAACACATCAATTCGGCCACGGCCAATGTTCTTTTTTATGTAGCTTCTCACCATTTCTTCGTAGGGCATCAAAAATCTGGGCTGTCGGATATTCACGTCTAAAAAGCGGTTGTTTACGCTTTTTACTTCCACTCGCAGCTTCCTGCCATCCACTTCCACTTCGCTTTTTCCAAAACCAGTCATACTATTCAATAGCAGCTACCTCTTTCCCCATACCATATTGCGGAATCTTACAAATTTTCCACTATAGTCAAATGTATTCGGTAATATTAAATTATATCACAATTGGCCTTACAGAACAAACCTCCAAAACCACAGCTTTGCTATTTGGCACGCTTTTGCTCCAAAGCCTTATACAGCTCATCTCGTTCGGGCATATCAAAGCGCTTCCCAGTTGATGTATCTATCAGCCTATCCTTCGTTACCCTGCCAACAACCTTTGCGGGAATGCCCAGCTCTGCCAGATGTTCTACCAATGCAGTTCCATCCTGCACAGCAATCAGCATACTTCCGCTGGAAATCAGCCCTGTCACATCCAGTCCATACTGCTCGCATAGCTTGCTTGTAATCTCCAAAACAGGAAGCAAACCAAAATCTACTTCAGCGCCTACACCGGCCGCTTCACACATTTCCCCAATTGCACCTTTTACACCGCCCTCGGTAATGTCGTGCATAGCCGAAACCCCATCAAACTTTGCCGCGGCAATGCCTTCTTGCACCACACTTAGCGATTGTTTTATATACTCTGTTTGCCTTATATCCTCGGCATCCAAAAGACCTTTTACATCGGTTGCTATGTCCTCGGCAATAATTGCCGTGCCCTCCATACCTGCATATTTGGTCATCACAATGTCGTCACCCACGCGCATATCACAGGTTCTAAACACTTTGCCCTTTACTGCCGGCTTGCCTATCATAGTTACCGATACTACAATGCGATTTACACTTTCCGTCACCTCGGTATGCCCACCAATAATATCAATGTGCAGCGCACTTGCCGTTTGCGTCAGTTGCTGCATCATATCGTCCAGTTGGCTCTTCTTTGCATCCACAGGTATCAGTATGGTTACCAACGCCGCCACAGGCACCGCCCCTGCAGAGGCTATGTCATTTGCATTGATGTGTATGGCCAAGCTGCCCACATTGGCAGTGGCTGCGGTAATCGGGTCGGTAGACACCACACAAATATCGCCCAAATCCACCGCACAGCAGTCTTCTCCCACACCTGCCCCCAGCAAAGTTTCATCGTTGTGCGGGGTTAGTTTGCTCAGTATCAATTCATTCAATTGAAGGTTGGAAAGCTTTCCCTGTTTCACTTTTCCAGCTCCGCCTTCACCAGTTCATTTACTGTTGTTGGGTTGGCCTTGCCCTTCGTGGCTTTCATCACTTGTCCCACAAAAAAGGTCATTGCCTTTTGGTTGCCACTCTTGTAGTCTGCAACCGGTTTTGGGTTTTCCTGCACTATTTTCTGCACCAATAGCAATATTTCATCTGTATCATGAATCTGCTTTAGGCCTTTTTCTTCCACAATTGCCATTGGCTCTTTTCCGGTGCGGAACATTTCCTCAAATACCTGCTTGCCCACGCTGGAATTTACCGTACCATCGTTTATCATGCGCAGCACATCCGTTAGGCCTTTGGCCGTTACCGGGTTGTTCTTTGGCTCTATGCCTTTTTCATTCATCAGCGCAGCCAGCACCACCATAATGTAGTTGCTAATTGCCTTCGGTTCATTGTAAAGCGCCACGCATTCCTCAAAAAATTGCGCTGTATATTTGGACATAGTCAGCACATTGGCATCGTATTCAGGCAGGTCAAACTGCTCCACATATCGTATTCTTTTAGCTGCTGGCAATTCCGGCAGGCTCTTGCGTATGCCCTCTATCCGCTCATCGGAAAGGTAAATCGGCACCAAATCTGGGTCTGGGAAGTAGCGGTAGTCGTGCGCCTCTTCTTTGTCGCGCATGGAATAGGTTTGGCCTTTCACATCATCCCAACGGCGTGTTTCCTGCACAATCTCTCCGCCGTCTTCCAGCACTTCTATGTGCCTTTTCACTTCATAGGCAATGGCTCTTCCCGCAGAGGAAAAGCTGTTTATGTTTTTCAGCTCAGTACGCGTTCCCAATTTTGTTGTGCCTTCCGGCCGTATGGATATATTGATATCACAGCGTAGCGATCCTTCTTCCATTTTGCAGTCCGAAACGCCAATGTATTCCATATTTGCCTTCACCGTATCCAAAAAGGCACGCACTTGATCCGCATTGCGAAAATCCGGCTCGGTTACTATTTCCATCAGTGGAACCCCACCTCGGTTATAATCCACTAGGCTGGTGCCGCCATCGTGCAGCAGCTTTCCCGCATCTTCCTCTATGTGAATGCGCGTAATACCAATGGTGTAAAGCCCCGCTTCCGTCTCAATTTCCACTTCACCTTTGGCGCACAGCGGAAAGTCGAATTGCGAAATCTGGTATGCTTTTGAATTATCGGGGTAATAATATCCCTTCCTATCCATTTTAGAATAGTTGGGTATGTGGCATCCCAGCGCCAGCCCGGCACGCACACCGTATTCCACCACCTGTTCATTCAGCACAGGCAATGTTCCCGGCATGGAAAGACACACCGGACACACATTGGTATTCGGATCAGAACCAAATTCATTTTTGCAACCACAAAATATCTTTGTATTGGTTGCCATTTCCACATGGACTTCCAGCCCAATTACAGTTTCATATTTCATCTATCAGTCCTCACAGGTTCGGTTTTGCATTAAAGCCCAGCGCCTGCTCTAGGTTATAGGCAGCACGCAGCATCGTGTTTTCGTCAAACGCCTTTGCAATAATTTGCACACTCACAGGCATTCCGTTTTCTCCCAAGCCCGCTGGTAGAGACATCGCCGTCATGCCCGCAATGTTTACAGGCACGGTAAACAAATCCATTGCATACATATCAATCGGCCGAGCAATTTCTCCAAAACGAAACGCTTCGGCTATGGTAGTGGGCGATAGCAAAACATCGTATTTTTCGAATAGGCCTTCAAAATCTTTTTTTATTAGGGTACGCACTTTCAACGCCTTTAGATAATAGGCATCATAGTAGCCAGAGCTCAACACATAGTTGCCCAGCATAATCCTGCGTTTTTCCTCGTCCCCAAAGCCTTCGGAACGCGTTTTTTTATACATGTCTTTCCAGTTTTCGTAGCCCTCGGCACGGTATCCATAGCGTATGCCGTCAAAACGGGCTAGGTTGGAGGCCACCTCTGCCGAGGCAATTACGTAGTATGCAGAAAGCGCATAGTCGAAAGTAGGCAGTGTGGTTTCTTCCACAACGGCTCCCATTTCTTCAAAATAGCGCACCGCGTCTTCCAATGCCTTTCTTACCGCCGGCGATATCTCTTGCTCCAAATATTCCTTTGGCAGGCCTACCCTTAGGCCTTTGATATCCTGTTTCATATCTACGCCATATTGCGGATATTCCATAATTGCCGAAGTGGTGTCTTTTTTATCATTTCCAGAAATAATATTAAACAAAAATGCAGCATCTTCCACATTCTTTGTCAATGGGCCAATTTGATCCAAAGAGGAAGCAAATGCCATCAGGCCATAGCGCGAAACCGTACCATAGGTCGGCTTCATGCCAACCACACCACAAAACGCCGCAGGCTGCCGTACAGAGCCGCCCGTGTCCGACCCCAACGCAAAAATAGCTTGATCGCAAGCAAGGCTGGCAGCGCTGCCGCCCGAAGAACCACCGGGCACGCGTTCTAAGTCCCAAGGGTTTTGCGTTCTGCCAAAGTGAGAGGTTTCAGTAGAGGATCCCATGGCAAAAGCATCCATATTGGCTTTGCCCACCATCACAAAATCTTCCGCCTCCAGCTTTTCCACTACCGTTGCGTTAAATATGGGTTTGTAATTGTACAGCATTTTGGAGGATGCCGTAGTTAGCACACCTTTTGTGCAAATGCAATCTTTTATCACACCGGGAATGCCCGCAAGCTTGCCCAGTTTTTCACCCTTTGCGCGTTTCTCGTCCACTGATCTTGCCTTGTCCATTGCCGTTTCATGCAGTTTTGTTACCAACGCATTTATCTTTGGCTCCACTTCATCTATTCTGGCAAGGCAATTCTCGGTTAACTCTACCGAGGATATCTCTTTCTTCTCCAGTTTTTCACTTGCTTCTTTTATTGTCAATTGGTTCAGCATGTATGTTCCCTCATTTTCCGCTCTTATAGCCACACGTTATATTCTGCACAGTATGCTACATCAATCCAGCTGTTTGTCAGTCCACCACCTGAGGCACTACAAAGCAACCATCTTCCTGTTCCGGCGCGTTGCACAGCAGCTTGGCTCTGTCCCAAACCTCGCCTTGCCTATCTTCACGCTGCACATTTTGTTGCGGCAAAATATAGGTGGTAGGCTCCACGCCTTCCGTATTCAGCTCGTTCAACCGCTCCGCATGGGCTAGAATATCATCCAAATCCTGTTGCAACTTACCTGCCTTCTCATCATCCAGCTTCAGCATGGAAAGCGAGGCTATTCTCTTTACATCTTCAAGTGTCACCCGCATTGTTTCACTTCCTTTTATCGTAGTTGTATTGTACTGTTTCAGCTATCATTTGGGCTATTGCCACTTCTAGCGCCTATATACTTATTCAAATAATTAGTATAGCACGCTTTACTCATTTCGTGAACAAAAAAATGCTATAAAAAGGCATTAACGCAAAAAAGCTGCCATTTTCCTTACAAACGGCAGCTTCATCTTTCAAATTCGGCTTCACAAACCGGCCAGCTTATCAAATGCCGCTTCGTCCAGCACTGTAACACCCAGTTCATTTGCCTTTTTCAGTTTGCTTCCAGCAGATTCCCCTGCCAATACATAATCTGTTTTTGCAGAAACCGACGTGCTCACCCTGCCGCCTCTGTCCTCTATCATTTTCTGTACCTGTTTGCGCGTATAGTGCTCCAGCGTGCCCGTCAGCACAAAGGTTTTGCCCTCCAGCACACCGCCTTGCCGAGTGGCTTCTTCCTGCTGCGGCACCACACCTGCAGCAAACAGCTCATCCAAAACTTTTAGGTATGCCGGTGTTTGAAAAAAATCTATAATTTCCCGTGCCACCACCTCGCCAATATCACGAATGGCCACCAGTTCTTCGTAGCTTGCCGCCTTTATCCCTTCATAAGAATGAAACTGTCTTGCCAAATCCTTGGCTGTTTTCTTTCCAACATTGGAAATTCCCAATGCATAAATAAAGTTTGCCAAAGGCGGATGTTTGCTCTTTTCTATGGAAGCAAGAATTTTTTGCGTGCGTTTTTCCTGAAATCCCTCCTGCAAAAGCAGCTGCTCACTTGTCAATGTATAAATGCCTGCAATATCGCGTATGTCCAGTTTGTCAAAAATCAGCAGTATGGTCTTTTCACTCAAATTTTCTATATCCATAGCCTCCCGCGAGGCAAAGTGTACCATACGAGACACCAGCTGCGGCCTGCACGAAAGCGAGTTGACACAAAACACATTGGGACCCACGTCCACCAGCTTGGTGCCACAGGCTGGGCAATGCGTGGGTTTTTCTATTGTAGTCAGCACACCGTCCTGCTCTGGCACAGCGCCCAATATTTCGGGAATCACATCACCCGAGCGGCGTATGAACACGCGCGAGCCCAGTTTCACATCCTTACGCACTATATCTTCATAGTTATTCAATGTGGCACGACGCACGGTTACGCCCGCTATATCCACCGCTTCCAATACAGCCGTGGGGGTCAGCTTTCCGCTGCGACCCACATCCCAAATCACATTCTCTACCACCGTTGTTGCTTCCTGCGCCGCAAACTTAAAAGCAACTGCCCAACGCGGAAATTTTTGTGTATATCCCAATGCATCACGCGTGGCAAAATCGCTTATTTTCACCACCATACCGTCTATCAGGTAGTCCAGTGTATCACGCTTCATTTCCACCTTGTCTATGGCCGCTTTCACTTCATCTATGTCACAAAACACATTCTCGTATCGGCTTACATGAAAGGCATTCTCCCGCAAAAAAGCAATCATTTGCAGTTGATTATCAAATGTCTTGCCCTCTATATATCCCACATTATAAAAAAAGGCGTCCAAACGCCGTTTTGCCGTAACCGATGGATCCAAATTCCGCAATGCGCCCGCAGCAGCATTGCGAGCGTTTTTCAGTGGTTCTGTGGCTGTTTCGTTGTATGCCTCCAGTACAGACAACCGCATAATGGCTTCGCCCTGCACTTCCATACGCCCAGAAAATTCTATTTTCAGCGGAACAGATCGTATGGTACGCACCTGCTCCAATATATTTTCGCCTACAAAACCATCTCCGCGTGTTGCCGCACCCACCAGAAAACCACCATCGTAGGTTAGATTAATGGTCAGTCCATCAAATTTATATTCCAGCGAATATTGGGCAGGAGGCAACCCCAGTGCCGCAATGTTTTTTTCCACCCGGTCTTTCCATGCCAGCAGTTCACCCATGTTTTGCGCCTTGTCTAGGCTCCACAGCGGTGCCAAATGGCGGTGCTTTTCAAAGCCATCCAGCAGTGCTCCACCCACACGACGCGTGGGCGAGTCCGCCAGCACTTCTCCCGTTTGCTTTTCCAGTGCCACCAGTTCATCATACAGCCTGTCATACTCCGCATCCGAAACCAACGGTTCATCCAACACGTAGTAGCGGTAGGCATACTCATTTAGCTGGTCTACCAATTCACGCATTTTCACCAGCTCAATCCTCTACTATTTCCAATGCCGCAAAGGCCAAAAACATTTTTTTCTGCCCCACTTTATCAAAATTCACAGTTGCCACACGTGCATCACCATCGCCCGCAATGGTTTTTATTTCGCCCTGCCCAAACATTTTGTGTGCCACCACTGTTCCCACACCAAAATCACCCGAAACTTTTTGCGGCTTAATTTTTTCTGTACGCATTCCACCAGAGAAAAATTTCTTTTTCTCGTTGCTTTGTGCTGCTGTTGCCTTTGGTATTGGGCTAATGTCATTTAAAAATTCGGATTTCACTTCATCTAAAAAGCGAGAGCGCTTGGACGGTTGCAACCTTCCATACAACGAACGCATATGGGCATGCAGCAAGAATAATTTTTTCTTTGCACGCGTCACCGCAACATAGCACAGCCTACGCTCTTCTTCTATGCTATCCTCGTCTATCGCTCGCTGCGATGGAAATATATTCTCGTCCATCCCCGCAACGTAAACCACGTCATATTCCAGCCCCTTGGCGGCATGCATCGTCATCAGTGTCACACCATCCTGCTCGTCCATGCTATCCAAATCCGTAATCAGCGTAATATTCTGCAGAAATCCCTCAAAACTTGCTTCTTCCTTCTCCTCGTATTCATAAGAGGAGTTTATCAGTTCTTCCACGTTTTCCATGCGCATTTGCGCTTCCGGCGTGCCCTCTTCTTCCAGCATGCGCTTATAGCCCGTTTTCTCATAGGCGCGTTCTATAATCTCATGCACGGTCAGTGTTTCATAGTCTTGGCTAATTGCACTGTGTATCGCTGCAAATTCCTGAGCCTTTTTTTTCATTGCCTTATCCGCAATTAGCTGCTCGGCATTTTGTATCACATCCATCAACGACATGTTATTGCCTGCGGCAAGTTCACGAAGCATTGTAATTTTAGCATCGCCAATGCCACGCTTGGGCACATTTATTACCCGCAGCAGGTGAATATCCGCAGCTGGGTTTGCAATTAAGTTTAGGTAGGCCACAATATCTTTTATTTCTTTGCGCTCATAGAAGCTTTGCCCGCCATACACCCGATAGGGAATGGCATACATACGCAGCTTTTCTTCCAGTATGCGGGATAATGTGTGCATGCGATACAACACCGCAATATCCGAAAACGATGTGCCTTGCTGTGTAATTTGTTGTATATTCCTCGCAATACAGGCCGCTTCGTCGCCATCGTTTTGCGCACTGTACAGGCAGGGCTTTATGCCATCCTCAATCTCGCTCCACAGCGTTTTGCCCTTTCTGCCCTCATTGTTTTGAATAATGCAATTGGCCACATCCAGTATTTTTTTGTCCGAGCGATAATTTTGCTCCAACCGAATGGTCACCGCACCGGGAAAATCCTTTTCAAATTCCAGAATATTACGAATGTTGGCTCCACGGAACGCATAAATAGACTGGTCGTCATCCCCCACCACAAAAAGGTTTCCATGCCCCTCTGCCAGTATTTTCACCAAGCTATACTGCGTCATATTGGTATCTTGGTATTCATCCACCATCACATATTTAAACTTAGTTTGGTAATACTCACGCGCTTCGCTGTCGCTTTGCAACATGGCCAGCGTATTCAGCAGCAAGTCATCAAAATCCATAGCGTTTTGCCGCTTTAGCTGTGCTTGAAAACGATCAAAAATATCCTGCGCAAAATCCTCTACCACAGGGTTTATTTCCTTCACATAGTCTGCAAAGCTCATCTTGGAATCATCGTTTTTATATTTGCTAATTAAATTGCGTATATATCTTTCGCCATAGGCTTTATCGTCCTTCAGCCCCAGTTCATCCAGTATGTTCTTTATCACACGCAGTGTATCCATCGTGTCATAAATCAAAAAATTGGAAGAATAGCCAATCCTATCCGCATAGCGGCGCAGCATGCGCACGCACATTGCATGGAAGGTACTCACCCACATATCCCTAATATCAAACTCCACCACGTCCTCTATGCGTTCGCGCATTTCAGCCGCAGCTTTGTTTGTAAAGGTGATGGCCAGTATTTCCCACGGTCGCGCTTTGCCACTATTCAACAAATGCGCAACACGCTGTGTCAGAACGCGTGTTTTGCCGCTTCCCGCACCCGCCAAAACCAGTACAGCACCCTCTGTTTTGTCTACAGCCTGCTGTTGTTTCTCATTTAAAGTAATCATTCAGAACCATTTGCCTTTCCAGCTCAACATCGATCTAAGAAGAACCATTTGCCTTGTGGAGCCAAACAAAGCAAAAGAAATTAAATTGTACCAATATCTCATAACTACATACTTTATTTCATAAATATATACTATGCTTTAAGATATTATGCTTAACGAAACCAACTATTCCATGTTGTTTCGCTTAATTGCAAGCTGATAGCCACCCGCACCATAATTCAGGCAGCGGTTCACGCGCGAAATGGTCGCCGTGGATGCGCCTGTTTCCTCTGCTATGGCATGGGAGGTAATCTTTTTGCTCAGCAATCTGGCAACCTTGTACCGTTGTGAAATTGCGTTCAATTCAGAAATGGTGCACAGGTCTTCAAAAAACATATAGCACTCTTCCTCATTTTCAAGAGACAACACCGCCTCAAACAAGTCGTTTAAATCTACAGATCGTAATTTCGAGTCATACATATGTTACCTCATAGCCTGTTGCAAAATTATTGGCCTTGCTTTTACGCTGGAAAAAAGAAGATTCCTTTGTCAATAACAACCAACTGTCTCTTACTATTTTAACACATTAGCACACGAAAAGAAATAGCAACCTGCCAAATGCACATTCATGCGGTATTTTTCACCTCTGGCTTCGCTTGTCGTCTTGCCAGCTTGCTCAGTCAAATATGTTTTTATACAGCTTCTCCACATCGTTGCCCAACAGTGCCAGCACCACCTGCTCACCCTTGGTATTACGCTCGTCTATGGGTATGGTGTCCGTTGTCAACTTCTCCATGTCACCCGATTTTTGTACAGTGGTCACCTTGGAAATTTCACTCAGCAGCAATGCCCCGGCAATGCATCTTCCCACCGCCGGTACCATATTGTAGGCTTTCAGGCCTTTTCCATTTCTGCCCTGCTCTTCAAATTCCGCCAGTGGCGTTTGCTTGGCATAGCCCTTCTCTGTCATCAGCAGAACCATTGCCTCCTGCCCCGTGGCAATTTGCTCCGCCAGCACCAGCTTGGCATTTTTGCCCAGCTTTATGGCGCCCACTCCCTTGCCGCTTCTGCCCATTGTAGAGATACTGTCTTTTCTAATATTAATCGACATACCATCCGAAGTGATAAACAGCATATTCGTTGCAGAGGTATCGTCTGGCTTGGCATACAGCAAAGCGTCACCTTCCCGCAGGCCGCAGGCCATAATTTTAGATTTTCGCACATCAAACTCGCTGGCTTGGGTGGCTTTCACCAGCCCTCCCGCAGTTACAAAATACAGCAACCCTGCCTTGAAATTGTCTTTCACCAGTATATTCAGTATTTCCTCGCCCGCTTCCACGCCACTCATCAGCGCCGTTAAAGATTTTCCCGCATCTTTGATACGCGCTTCCGGCACAGTCTCCACCGGCAGCATGTACATATTTCCCAAATTGGTAAAAATGTACAGCTTTTGTGCTGTATTGGCAGAAACCAACAACGCAGGCTTGTGTTTTTCTTCTATCTCATTGGCTTCCAGTCCCTTTTGTAATGCCTTTTGCGTCATACGCTTCAGGTTGCCCCCGCGTGTCAGCACCACAGTGCAATCTTCCGAAACCACAAATTCGCTCTCGTCTATCTCTATCGCTGCATTCTGTTCATCCAAAATTTGCGTGCGGCGTTTGTCTGCATATTTCTTGCGCACATCCTGTAGTTCTGTCTTTATCACTTCCAACAGTTTGGATTCAGAGCCCAATATAGATTTTAGGTACGCAATCAACGCCAGTACTTCTTTGTATTCCTTCTCCAGCAGCTCCACTTCCAAATTGGTCAGCCGCGCCAGCCGCATATCCAGTATGGCCTGTGCCTGAATTCCCGTTAGGTCAAACACATGCATCAGTTCTCTCTTTGCAGCTTCGCTGTTTTTCGCAGCCCGAATAATGCGAATCACTTCGTCAATATTGCGCACCGCAATCATCAGCCCCTGCAAAATATGCTCGCGCTTTTCCGCCTTTTCCAGGTCATATTGCGTGCGCCGCGTTACCACATTTTTCTGATGGCCTATATAGTAATCTATTATGGGAAGCAGCCCCAGTTGCTTGGGCGCGCCATCCGCAATCACCATCATATTAATGCCAAAGGTAGCCTGCAGTTCGGAATATTTATACAGCAAATTCAATATTTTTTCCGCATCGTGGCCTTTTTTCACCTCCACCACGGCGCGCATGCCTTCGCGGTCAGATTCATCACGAATATCATCTATTGCACTAAAAATTTCCTTGCGCCCCTCACTAATGGCCAGTATCTTTTCCAATAGAGAGGATTTTTTTGTCTCGTATGGCATTTCAGTTATCACAATGGATGTTTTGCCATTTTTTTGTTGCTCAAAATGTGCCTTTGCACGCATTTGCACCTTGCCGCGTCCCGTTTCATAGGCCGTCAACAGTCCATCCCCCGCCAGCAAATATCCACCTGTGGGAAAGTCCGGTCCCTTGATGTGCTTCATCACGTCTTTTAGGGAACAATCCGGGTTCTCTATGCGTTTTATCACACCATCCACCACTTCACCCAAATTATGTGGCGGAATATTGGTGGCCAACCCCACCGCAATACCGGAAGCGCCATTCACCAGCAAATTGGGGTAGCGGGCGGGCAACATATCGGGTTCGCGTTCCGTATCGTCAAAGTTGGGGCGGAAGGCCACCGTGTCCTTGTTCATGTCGCGCAGCATTTCCAGTGCCAGTGGCGACATTCTCGCCTCTGTGTAACGCATGGCGGCAGCGCTGTCGCCATCTATAGAGCCAAAGTTGCCATGCCCATCCACCAATGGCATGCGCATAGCAAAGTTTTGGGATAGACGCACCATAGCCTCGTACACGCTGCTGTCACCGTGGGGGTGATACTTGCCCAGGCAGTCGCCCACAATCCTTGCAGATTTTTTGTAGGGCTTGTCCGGCGTAATACCCAGCTCATGCAGGGTATATAGTATACGCCGTTGCACAGGCTTCAGCCCATCCTCCACACGGGGCAGCGCACGTTCCATAATTACATACTCTGCGTAGGTCATGTACGAAGCGTGCATCACCTCATCCAGTGCCGTGTCTATAATATGCTCATCAAACTCAATCTGTTTCTGCTTGCTCATTTACTACCTCGAAATTGTCCTGTTTGTTAAAATTGGCGTGCTCGCTGATAAACAGCTTGCGTGGCTCTACGCTATCACCCATCAGCGTGGTCACAATCTCCTCCACACCCGCTAGGTCGTCTATTGTCACACGTATTAGCGAGCGCTTTTCCGGATCCATTGTGGTTTCCCAAAGCTGCTCGGGGTTCATTTCCCCCAGCCCCTTATAACGCTGTACGTTTGCGCCTTTCCCCAGCTCATTCTGCGCTTTTTCCAGTTGCCTGTCGTTATAGGCATACAGTATTTTTTTTCCTTTTTCTATTTTGTACAATGGCGGACGCCCAATAAACAAGTGTCCATCGGTAATCAGCTCCCTAAAATAGCGGTAAAAGAATGTAATCAATATGGCACGAATGTGCGCACCGTCTTGGTCTGCATCCGCCAGTATCACTATCTTATGGTACTTCAAATTTTCTATGTTAAAGCTATCGTCAAAGCCGGCTCCCAGTGCCGTAATAATAGAGCGAAATTCTTCATTCGCCAGCACTTGGTCTATGCGTTTTTTTTCCACATTCAGCGGCTTTCCCCTCAGTGGCAGTATTCCTTGGAAGCGCCTGTCTCGTCCCTGCTTGGCACTGCCGCCTGCACTGTCGCCCTCCACAATAAACAGTTCGTTTTTTTCCGGGCTTCTGCCAGTACATGCCGAAAGTTTTCCCACCAGTGGCGTTTTGTCCATCTTGCTTTTGGTACGCTCCATCTTTTTGGCCTTGCGTGCTGCCTCCCGCACATGTGCCGCCACAATGGCCTTTTCCACAATCTTCGAAGAAACTTGTGTGTTATTCAGGTCTGCCATGTAGGCAGTCAGTTGCTCTGTCACAATGGCATCCACAGCCACCCTTGCCTCGGAATTGCCCAGCTTGGTTTTGGTTTGCCCTTCAAACTGCACATTTTTCATCTTTATGTTAATCACAGCACACAGGCCTTCCCGAAAATCTTCCCCATTCAAGTTGGCTTCTTTCTCTTTCAGCAAGTTTGCGCTGCGGGCATACTCGTTCATCACTTTCGTCAGCGCCGCTTTAAATCCTGTTTCATGTGCGCCGCCCTCGGTAGTGGGTATGTTATTCACATAAGAAAAAATGCTCTCGTTATAGCTGCTATTGTATTGCATGGCTATGCTAACCAGAATGTCGTTTCTACTACCCTCTATTAATATGGGCGCCTCATGCAATGGCGATTTATCTTTATTCAAATACAGCACATAGTCCACAATGCCGCCCACAAATTCATAGCTAACTGTTTTGGGTCTTCCATTCACCAGTCTGCGTTCATCCGTCAGCAATATCTTCAGCCCTTTTGTTAAAAAGGCCAGCTCCCGAAGACGGCGCTTCACGGTATCATAGTTCATTTCTATGTCATCAAATACGGTATCGTCCGGTAAAAAGGTTATTTTACTGCCCTGTTTTCTGGTTTCACCCACTTCGCACAGCGGTGCCAATGGCCGCCCCACCTGCATTTTGCCTTTGGCATCCACCTTGGTTTCATATTCCTGATAAAATGCCTTTTTATCCTGATAAATCTCCACCTTCACCCATTTGGAAAGCGCATTCACCACAGAAGCACCCACACCGTGCAGGCCTCCCGAATATGCATAATTGTCGTTATTAAACTTGCCACCTGCATGAACCTGTGTGAATACCACTTCCACACCCGAAACCTTCAGCTCTGGGTGCAGGCCTGTGGGTATGCCCCTGCCGTTGTCTTCCACCGTTACAGAATGATCCGCATGCAGCGTTACCTGCAGCTTGTTGGCAAATCCATTTGCCGCTTCGTCTATGCTATTGTCTACAATCTCCCACAAAAGATGATGTAGCCCACGTGTGCTGGTGGTGCCAATATACATACCTGGTCGCCGCCGTATGGCATCCAGTCCTTCCAACACCTGTATATCGCCCGCCGTATATGTCTTACCCATTCCATCCTCCAAACATCAAAAAACCACACAGCGTCCCATCACAACCTCGCCGGACACTACGCAATCCCTATACTATATCCTGTACTATTATATCACAAATACCACCACATGATATACACAGTTTGTATTTTTACCATCTTTCACGCAAAACATCTCCACAGATCAAATCATATATCTACATAAAAACCCCTCAAATTTTGCTCTCTTTCAAGGGGTTATCTCTTGCTTTTAGTTAATATTATTTTATGCCGATATCCTTGCGACAAAAAGCACCGTCAAAGTGAATGTTTTGCACATTTCGGTAGGCTTTCTCACGCGCAGCCTCTATGCTGTCGCCCACCGCAGTTACACCCAACACACGGCCGCCAGCCGTCACCAGCTTTCCGTTTTCCTGCCTTGTGCCCGCGTGGAACACCACCACGTCACCATCCACAGCCTCCAGCCCGGTAATTTCCCTGCTCGTTTCGTAGCTGCCGGGGTAGCCGCCGGAGGCCAGCACCACGCACACTGCACTTCCCTCTTTCCACTGTAGTTCCAGCTTGTCCAGTGTTCCATCTATCACCGCATCCAGTATATCCAGCAGATCTGTTTCCAGCAACATAAACACACTCTGCACTTCCGGGTCACCCAGCCGCGCGTTGTATTCCAGCACCTTCGGGCCATCCTCTGTTAGCATTAGGCCAAAGAATATCACACCCTTGAACGGCCTGCCTTCGTGGTTCAGCGCATCCACCGTTTTTTGAAATATCTCTTTTTCACAAAAGGCCTGCACTTCTTTGGTATACTTGGGCGAGGGCGAAAATGTACCCATGCCGCCTGTATTCAGCCCTTCGTCATTGTCATAGGCACGTTTGTGATCCTGTGCGGAAAGCATGGGGCGTATCGTGTTTCCATCGCAAAAGGCCAGTACCGAAACCTCCGGCCCAGCTATGAATTCTTCTATCACCACTCTTTTGCCTGCATCTCCAAACTGCCTGCCCACCATAATATCCTGAATGGCCTGCTGCGCCTGCTGCTGTGTTTCGCAAATCAACACACCTTTGCCCAGAGCCAGCCCATCTGCTTTCACCACAATGGGCAATGTAGCGTCTTTCAGGTATGCCAGTGCCTCGTCCACATCCTCAAATGCAGCAAAACCTGCAGTGGGGATGTCATATTTTTGCATCAGTTTCTTGGAATATGCTTTGGACCATTCTATTTCCGCGGCTGCCTGCGTGGGGCCAAATGCACGAATGCCTTCTTTTTGCAATGCATCCACCATGCCCATGGAAAGCGGGTCATCCGGTGCCACAAACACCAAATCCACTGCATTCCGCTTTGCCCAGTTCACAATTGCCGCTACATCAGTGGCCTTTATATCTATGCAGGTAGCCAGCTGTGCAATACCGCCATTTCCCGGCGCACAGTAAAGCTCCACCTCTTCTTTGCTTTGTTTCAGTTTCCAGGCAATGGCATGCTCTCTTCCGCCGCCGCCCACTATCAGTACTTTCTTCATGCGTCTCCCCAGTAGATTAATGTTTGAAATGCCGAATGCCTGTGAATACCATAGCTATGCCGTATTCATCACATTTTTTAATGGAATCCTCATCCCGTATAGAGCCTCCCGGTTGAATGATTGCCGTAATGCCCGCCTTGGCCGCCACTTCCACACAATCGTCAAATGGGAAGAATGCATCCGAAGCCATAATAGCACCCTTTGCAAATTCACCGCTGCGTTCCAGAGCCATTTCCGCCGCCCAAATGCGGTTGGTCTGCCCTGGGCCAACACCCAGCGTACCCCTATCTTTCGCTATCACAATGCCATTGGACTTGGTGTGTTTCACCACTTTAAAGCCAAATTCCATGTCCTTCAGCTCTGCCTCAGTGGGCTGGCGCTTGGTTACCACCTTTAGTTCCCCATCCAGCAGTTTTCGGTTCACATCCTGTATCAGCATACCGCCCTGCACCTTTTTCGCGTCATAGGCTGTGGCTGGCAGTTTTGCCGAAAGTTCCGCAAGCCGCAGCACACGAAGATTCTTCTTCTGCTTGAAAATTTCCAGCGCCTCTTTTGTATAGGAGGGCGCAATCACAATCTCTAGGAATATTTTGCTCATTTCAGCAGCAGTTGCTTCGTCTATTTCCACGTTTGCTGCCACAATGCCACCAAAAATGGAAACGGGATCAGATTCATATGCTTTTGCATAC
>CAZQBV010000014.1:31591-40361 GCA_964592125.1 uncultured Christensenella sp. | reverse complement strand
GCTATTTCGAGCATTTTGGACGCAGTGTCACGTAAAAAGACTAGTGATGACGACGTGCGCGGTTTGTGCGGTGTTGCCCTTTGGAAAAACCATTTAGCTCATAGTATATATTGCAATGGCAGCGCTTTCTTTCAGCACTGCTTCTATCATTGTTTCTATTGCTTTTCCATATATATCCTAACAAATTTATAGTACAGCATTGCCGTATATATTTCAAGCACGCAGGCCAAATCGTTCACTTTCGACATCAAACCCAGCAAGATGCATTATTACTGATTCCGGATAGAAATACCGTCAACGCTGTATTTTTATCGCTGCCATATGGCAGTTCCAAGATATTTCGCATTTTGAACGAAATTACGATTGAACGACATTCCCAATTGCAAAATGAAAAAACATTTGGGGCCGTTTATTACGAAGTATATCGCTTCGTTCGTTTATTTTTAGTGCGATGAAATAGATGTTTTATACCATTCACATATCTCCCCCGCCTTCGGCGGGGGAGAACTGAAAAAAAGCAACGCTTTCTATTTGAGTTTGGTTTTAAATCGGAATTTGTATAAAATGATAAAATCAAAAGCACCGCCTTTCTTTTTCGGCAGTGCTTGCATATTGTTGGTTTTCAGCTGGAATAGGCTTCATCCACCAATTGAAATATTTCGTCAATCCACATGCCACTATCCCGCGCCTCTTGAGTGGCTGTGTGGAACAGTTTCACAATGTGCTCGTGTTTTTTCTTTTTTATTACCATTGTATCCCCAGATACAAAATCGCCCTTGCCTGCCACAGCGTATATAATACCTTCTTTTTCCAGAAGGGCATAGGCTTTTTGCACTGTATTGGGATTGATAGAAAGCTGCCGTGCCAGCTTTCGCACAGAGGGCAGCTGCTCGTGTGCATGCATCTTTGCATAAAGCACCTGCTGCTTTATCTGCTGCACAATTTGCATGTAAATGGGCTCGTTAGAAGTTTTATTCAGCTCTATCATTTTTCCATCCCCTGTGTATATATTGCATAACAACGATATGATACCACTAGATATTGTATTACACACGGGTAGAACTGTCAAGTGGCGGCCAACAGAAGAAGGGAGGGCAAAGCCCCTCTTCTGTGCAGTGCCGCCTTTATTACGCATCAGGGTTTATACCCCGCCCCTTGGGGCGTTTCCTTGCGCAGTGGGGTGTTGACCTATAAATTTTCCCTTTTGTTTCCAACATACCCCGCTACTTGCGGCGGTATTGCTGATTTTTTCTTTGCTATTGCTTCACGCGCGGCGGCCGCAATGCTTGTATCGTTCAGCCCAAAACACTCTTTCAGGTATTCCAAAGATCCCACTTCCCCAAAGGCCTCGTCTACCGCAATCTTCTTTAGGTAAGTTGGGCAATTTTCACTTAGCACAGCCGCCACAGCATCCCCCAGCCCGCCATTGATGTTGTGGTTTTCAGCAGTTACAACAGCACCCGTTTTTTGTGCATACTGGGTTATCAGCTCTCTGTCAATTGGTTTTATGCTAAATATATCTATCACTGCTGCCGATATATTTTCTTTTGCCAAAAGCTCTGCGGCCTTTAGTGCCTCCGCTACCAGAAAACCCGCCGCAATCAGCGTTACATCACTGCCGTCTTTCAGCACGTTGCCCTTGCCTATTTCAAAGGTAGAGGCACTGTCGTACACCTTTATGGCAGCCAACCGGTCTGTGCGAATATACACCACACCCGGATAGTCCTTCACCATTTCCAGCACACGCGCAAACATAGTGCCATCTGTTACCTCAAAAATGGCAACGCCGGGTATGGTGCGCATCATGGCAATGTCTTCGAAAGGCATGTGTGTACCGCCGTTGTATTTAGAGCAAATGCCGGGGTCGGAGCCTATTACCTTTAGGGGGTTGCCCGCATAAGCCCCAGAAATAAAAATCTGGTCAAAATCCCTGCGGGAGGCGAATGCCGCAAAGGTGTGTATATAAGGTTTTTTGCCCAAGTTGCTCATGCCCGCACCCATACCAATCATATTGGCTTCCTGTATGCCCACATTCAGCACTCGCTGTGGAAATTGTTCCATCACCGGTTGTAGCCCCATAGAGCCCATTAGGTCTGCGTCCATAGTCACCACGTTTTCATCTGCCTGCAAAATTTGGTGCATGGTTTCTACATAAAAATCGCGCAGAGCTTTGTTTTCCAATTTGTTTTCATATGCAAGTTTAAAACCCATGATTATGCTCCTCCCTTTGGCTTGGACAGCCGTGCTTCCAGTTCACCAATGCAGCGTTCACCCATTTCCTTGGAAATGCTTAAATGATGGCTTTTGTGTTTCAGCTTTTCCATTTCGCTGCATCCCTTGCCCTTTATGGTATCCAATAGTAGCATAGTGGGCTTGCCCTTGGTTTGCTTGGCTTTTTCTATGGTATCAAACAACGTGCCCACATTGTGCCCATCCACTTGCATCACATTCCAGCCAAATGCCTCAAATTTTGCTTTCAAGCTGGAAAGAGGCATAATGTCCTCTATGGCTCCATCCAGCTGGTATTTGTTGTAGTCTATTATGCCAATTAGCCTGTCCAGCTTATACTTGGGTGCCGCCATAGCCGCTTCCCAAATTTGCCCCTCTTGGCACTCTCCATCACCCAATACCGCATATACATAATTTGGCTTTCCATCCAGACGGAAGGCATAGGCCATGCCAATGCCGATAGAAAGCCCCTGCCCCAAAGACCCGGTAACCACATCTATTCCCGGTGTTTTGTTGGCATCGCAGTGGCTGGGCAAGTTGCTTCCCCCCTGGTTCAGTGTAAACAGCCACTCCTTCGGAAAATAGCCCTTCAATGCCAAAGCGGCATACAGGGCTGGGCCTGCGTGGCCTTTGGAAACCACCAGCCTGTCCCTTTCTTCCATTTTGGGGTTTTGGGGGTCTATTTTCAGTGCACCGTTATACAACACCGCCACCAAATCTGCCATAGAGAGACTGCCGCCCGCATGGCCAAAGCCAAGATGAGTTAGCTGGCGCATAATACCCAAGCGGATATGTAGCGCAAATTCCTCGGTTTCCCTTATGATAGTTTGATCCATTTTACACCTCGAATAAAAATTTATTTTATTATATTTAGTATACGAATAAAATTTAATTCCGTCAAGTGAAAGAATTTGGGTATTAAAAAAGAAACGGCTGCTTTCTCCGTTTCCTTTTTTCTATCTGTTATAAAAAACTATATCGTACGCAAAAGCGCTTCCGTTTCTGCTTCTGCATCTTCGTAGTCCGCAAGCAACAAATACTCCGCAATATGGTTCAGTGTATCCTGTATTTCGTTACTCCAACGTCCTGCCAAAAGCACATCCAAAGTTTTGTTTGTTTGGCTCATATCCATCGCTACGATTGCTTCTTTCAGTTGGTTCAGCTTTTGTTTCAGCCCTTCTGTATCTTCTGTCGCCGCTAAGTGTGGCTCCATTCTATAAAACGCCTTTTTTAGTTGAGCTAGCATCTGTTTCAGCGCCTCTATAAATAAAGCATTGTGTTTTAAAACATATGCAATATCCCCACTTTTGGCTGCAAGCTCCAGCGCTGCGGCTTGCTCGGAAAGTGCTGTGGCACCCACGCTTGCAGAGGCGCTTTTCAGTGCATGCACATAGGTTGCGTAAAGCAAATACTCTTCTTTTTCCAGTGCCGCAGGAATTTCGCACACCTTTTCCATACCATCTTTCAGGTACGACTGCAATATTTTTTTATATACATCCAGCGAGCCGCCTATTCGCGCCAGCCCCCGCTTCACATTCAGTCCCTCCACGCCTAGGTTTGGCACATTTGCCTCCTGCACAGCATTTTCGGCAGTTGTAGCCATCCTATTATGGCGCATCTCTTGGGGAAGCCACTTCTCCAGCTTTGCATAAAGCTCTGCCGTTTCTATCGGCTTTGCAAGATAGTCGTTCATGCCACCATTTAAAAACAGTTCCTGCATACCGGAAACCACATTTGCAGTAAGTGCAATGATGGGCAGGTTTGTATAGTAGCCACTGCCATCTTCCAGTTTTCGGATGCAGGCCGTGGCCTCTATCCCATCCATTCCCGGCATCATGTGATCCATAAACACAATGTCGTATTGTTTGTTCTGCACCATATTTACTGCTTCCATACCACTTTTACAGCTGTCTATTTGCATTTGGAAGGGCTGCATCAGTCCCTCTGCCACAGTGATATTTGTTGCAATATCGTCCACCAGCAGTATGCGCGCATCCGGTGCCGTAAATTGAAATGTGTACTGCGTATTGCCCGCAAAAGGTAGCTTCATTGCCTCGTCATTTAAAACATTTGCCAGAGAAATGGTGTGCAATGGCTGGGGAATCATCTCCATTTTGGGGTCGGCAAGTTGCATGTCGTAGTCTATCATGGCCACCAGCTTGCCTGTATACTCTATTTCCTGCAGCACTTTTAGTGCACTGTCCAAAAGCACCTTGGGTACAAATATATGAGAGTAGGCAGAGTTTGGTTCCATCAACGCCTCGTAAAATTCCGATTGCATGTGCGCACGCTTGCATGGTATGCCCAAATTCTCGAAGGATTTATCTATAGATTCCGCACAAAGCTCTCGCATTTCATACAAAAGCACATATTTTCCCTGGGGTTCTTTCACCACAGCAACGGGCTCTTCACCAACTATTTTTTGCAGTACATTCACTGTGAAGCAACTGCCTTTGCCATAGGTACTGATATAATTTATGCTGCCCCCCATGGCATCGCACAGGCTTTTGGTAATGGCCAGCCCCAGCCCCGTGCCCTCTATGCCCTTTGTTTTGGCGGAATCCACCTGAACAAAATTGTCGAAAAGTTTGTCCATATCCTCTTTCCGTATGCCAATGCCACTATCCGCCACCTCTATTTGCAGTTCTATCTCTTCTTTCGCCAGTTTGTTGCCACGTATAGAAAGGGATACAAACCCTTTGTTTGTATATTTTGCGGCATTGCTCAGCAGGTTCATTAGTATTTGACGCAAATGCACTTCATCTCCAAAAAGGCGGCTGGGCAAATGGCTGTCTATAAAAATTAAAAAACGTACCGGTTTTTCACCAATGCGCATTCGTATTACATTCACCAAGTCATTCACCAAGGATGCCAGCAGGTATTCGCTGTTCACCAGTTCCAGCCTGCCCGACTCTATTTTAGAAAAATCCAAAATATCATTGATAATAGCTAGCAAATTAACACTGGCTTGCTTAATTCCCACCGCATGGCCATACACCACTGGCGATAGCTCCTCCCGAAGTGCCAGCTCGCAAAGCCCCATAATGGCATTCATAGGCGTGCGAATCTCGTGGCTCATTTTAGCAAGAAAAGTGCTTTTTGCCCGATTGGAAGCCTCTGCCGCTTCCTTGGCCTGCATATACTCTGTATAATCTTGAAACTGCAGCAGCGCTCCTTCGGATTCGCCATTGTCATCCAGCATGGGCGCTATGTGAATGGTGCAGTTTCTATTTATGCCATCGCCCAAATCCAGCTTTTCATTTATTATGGCATATTTTTTTTCTTTCATTACATCCAAAAACTGTATAATCACCCGCCGCCACGCCTCTTTGTATTTGCTTATGCGAAAAATGTTGTGTATTTTTTGTCCCTTAATATCGCTTAAATGGGCAATATGCGCTATGTTTAAAAACGCATTTGTGCAGTGTATCAGTCGTCCCTCTGCATCAAAAAGCATCATTACCTCTGGGCTGTGCTCCATCAGCAGGTTTAGGTAGTTTTCTTGCTTATTTTTTTCAGCACGAATGGTTTCGCTTAAATTGCTTTGGGCAACCGTAGCCGCTTTGGTGTGCGCCACAATTTCTTCCAAATCATTCAGCTTACGCGCCAACTTTTTATTTTCCTTTTTTAGCGCCTCCACACATTCCAGTGTGGCTATGTTTTCATTTTGTTGGTCTTGTTTCATCTGTTTACCAAAGTTTTCAGCATAACTTGCTCCTTTTTAAGACACCAAAAAAGCATGTTTTCACGCCCTATTCCTATTTTTCGAATGCATGTTTTATGCATATAGTGTAGCATACAGGCGAAAAAACCGCAATCATGCTCTTCGGAATTAGAATATTTTATAAATTGTTGACTTTATTCTATCACCAGTGCCGAATCTTAACTTCACATTCCGCCCAAAAGCAGGTATAATAAATTTTATTGTATTACTTTTGAAACGAGGTAAATGGAATGCCAATCACCGATATTTTAATTGACAATGCCAAAAAATATGGCAACGAAGTAAGCTTGGTGGAGCTAAATCCCGAGCTACAGGATCACCACGAGCATACGTGGAAAGAATACGAACTGGTGGAGCCCGGAAAGGCCAAAGGCTATCGTTTTGAAATGACCTGGGCAGAATTTAACGACCAGGCCAACCGCTTTGCCAACCTGCTTCTGAACCGTGGAATTACCAAGGGCAACAAAGTGGCTATATTGCTGATGAACTGTTTGGAGTGGCTGCCTATTTACTTTGGTGTGCTAAAAACCGGTGCTGTGGTAGTGCCCATGAATTTCCGCTACACTTCCGATGAAATAGAGTATTGCCTGAAACTTGCAGAGGCGGACATGCTGGTGTTTGGCCCCGAGTTTATAGAGCGTGTGGAGCCCATAAAGGAAAACATTGCTTGCGCAAAAAACTTGCTGTTTGTGGGCGATACCTGTCCCAAATTTGCACATAGATACGACGAGCTAAGCGAAGCCATGCCTGCAGATGAGCCCAATATTTCACTTTCGGATAGCGAAGATGCTGCCATTTATTATTCCTCTGGCACCACGGGCTTTCCCAAGGCAATATTGCACTCGCACGCCAGCCTGCTTTCCGCTTGCGAAACAGAGCAAAACCACCACAGCCAAACACACGAGGATGTGTTTTTGTGCATACCGCCGCTGTACCACACGGGTGCAAAAATGCACTGGTTTGGCAGCTTTTTGGTAGGAGGGCGCGCCGTGCTGTTGCGCGGGGTAAAACCCCGTTGGATTTTAAATGCCATCAGTGAGGAAAAAGCCACAATTGTATGGCTTCTGGTGCCATGGGCACAGGATCTTCTGGATTATATAGAAAGCCATCCTGAAAGTTTGGAACAATACGACTTGTCGCACCTGCGAATGATGCACATTGGTGCCCAGCCCGTGCCACCCAGCCTAATCACACGCTGGCTAAACTATTTTCCCAGTCATCAGTACGACACAAACTATGGTCTTAGCGAATCCGCAGGCCCCGGTTGTGTGCATTTGGGTGTGGAAAACATACACAAGGTGGGGGCCATTGGCGTGCCCGGCTACAAATGGGAAGCCGAAATTGCCGACGAGAATGGCAATATAGTACCGGACGGCACCGTAGGCGAGCTAATTGTGCGAGGCCCCGGGCTAATGACCTGCTACTATAATGATGAGGAAGCCACCAACGCAACACTGAAAAACGGATGGCTGTTTACCGGCGATATGGCACGCAAGGATGAGGACGGCTTTATTTTCCTTGTGGATCGCAAAAAGGATGTAATTATTTGTGGCGGGGAAAATATTTACCCAGTGCAAATAGAGGACTTTTTGCACAACCACGAGGACATTAAGGATGTAGCGGTAATTGGCATGCCCGATCACAGGCTGGGGGAAATTCCCGCCGCCATTATAGAGCTGAAGCCGGGCAGCAGCTGCACGGAGGAGGATGTGGCCTATTTCTGCAAGGCACTGCCGCGTTACAAACGCCCCCGCAGGGTTATTTTTGCAGAGGTACCCCGCAACCCCACAGGCAAAATAGAAAAACCAAAACTACGAGATATCTATTGCGGAGAAAACGTTGTGGAGCAACAAACAAAATCATGACTGGCATAGAAAAAAGATTTGACTTTGTTGCGAATGAATACGATGCCCAGCGGCGCAGGCTGATACCTTGTTTTGACGATTTATATAGCCTGCCGCTGGACTACCTGCAGTTGCAAACAGATACACCAGAAGTATTGGACATAGGCGCAGGCACAGGGCTTTTTTCCGCTTTTGTGCTGGAAAAGTATCCGCATGCACAGCTAACACTGATAGACCTTGCCGAAAAAATGCTGGAAGTGGCTAAAAAGCGATTTGCCGGGCGAATTGCAAGCTATATCAATGCGGATTATACCATGTACGATTTTCCGCAAAAATTTGATGTTATTATTTCGGCGTTGTCCATACACCATTTAACTGCACAGGACAAAGAGGCATTGTACCACAAATGCTACACATGGCTAAAACCGGGCGGCATCTTCTTGAACATAGACCAAGTGCTGAGCCGTTCCGCCAATGTGGAGAAACTACACGAAACACTGCGGGATGAAAAGCTGGAAAATGCGGGACTAACAGAAGATGAAATTGCACAGGCCTACGAAAGAATACGCTACGATGACCCATCCCCCATGGAGCATCAGCTGCAATGGCTAAGGGATGCCGGTTTTGCAGATGTAGACTGTATTTATAAGTACAGCCACTTTGCAGTGATGTATGCCAAAAAAGATTGATGCACTATAGATTTTAAGTTAAAAAGAGGACTTTTCGCAAAAGCCCTCTTTTTTTATAACATTGTTTTATTCAATAGAATTTTTACTTTGTGGCCAGCCGCATTTGTGTGTCCAGCAGCCCATGTTTCAGTTCCCGTATGTCGCCTTCCATATGATCCATACGATTGTTTATTCCCCGTATGTCGCCTTCCATGTTCTCCATGCGGCTTTCCATGTTTTCCATGCGGCCTTCCATGTTTTCCATGCGGCCTTCCATGTTTTCCATGCGGCCTTCCATGTTTTCC
>CAZQBV010000014.1:0-31491 GCA_964592125.1 uncultured Christensenella sp. | reverse complement strand
TTCCATGTTTTCCATGCGGCCTTCCATGTTTTCCATGCGGCCTTCCATGTTTTCCATGCGGCCTTCCATATTGTCCATACGGTTGTTCATTACGCCAAGCACTTCCTGTATCACGCCAAAGTTGTCATCATGCACTTCCTGCTTCAGCTCCACACGGCTCAACCGAGCGTCCATACTGTCCAGACGATTGTTGATAGGCGCAAGACCTGCCTCCAGCTTTACATCCAGCAGCTCGGAAACTCCGTCCAATATTTGTTTTAGCTCCGTTTTGTCCATATTGGCTCCCTCATGCTTTTGTACTATATCCCCAGCTTAGCATATTCGTTTTTGTACGTCAATCCAGATTGGAAGAATCTGTTTCGGCTTCATTCTCTGCACGTTCTATGGCCTCTGTTAGCGCCTGTTCTGCATCATCTTCGCTTGCAGTGGCGTTGCCTTCGGCTTTTTCCATGCCCTCTGCCACAGCTTCCTGGGCATCGGCATCGTTGTTGCCCTCAGTCTCCACAATCAGTTCCACACACACCACATTGGTTTCTTCATCCACACGCATCAGCCGAACACCCTGCGTGCTACGGCCAATCAGCGAAATTTCTTCCACATTCATGCGAATCACCACGCCCGCATCGTTTATCAGCATTATTTCTTCGCTGCCATCCACCATTTTTAAACCCACCATCTGGCCGGTTTTCTCGGTAATGTTCATGGCCTTTAGACCAATGCCGCCTCTGGTTTGCAGGCGATACTCGTCAATCTGTGTGCGCTTGCCATAGCCATTTTGAGTAATTACCAACACTTGCTTGTCCTGCTCGGCAATGCTGGCATCCACCACACAATCACCCGTGCGCAGCTTGATAGCACGCACGCCCGTGGCCACTCGGCCCATTGTGCGCACATCCTCTTCTTTGAATATAATGGCCATTCCCTGCTGCGTTCCCACAACTATACTTTGGCTGCCATCCGTTTCCATCACGGCAATCAGCTCATCATCCTCGCGCAGGTTTACTGCCCGCAGACCGTTTTGGCGTATGTTCTGATATTCAGAGAAAGGCGTTTTCTTTATAATGCCGCCCTTGGTAATGCACACCAAGTTCGTGTCCTTTTCCAAATCCGAAACGGGGAACACTGCCGATACTTTTTCATCTGCATCCAGGTTCAGCAAGTTCACAATGGCTGTGCCCTTTGCCGTACGGCTGGATTCGGGAATTTGATAGCACTTCTTCATGTAAACCTTACCCTTGTTGGTAAAGAACAGCAACTGGTTGTGCGTGGAGGTTACAAACACCTGCTCGGCAAAGTCCTCCTCGCGGGTAGACATTGCAGCAATGCCCACACCACCCCTGCGCTGTGCACGGTAGGTATCTAGGCCAATGCGCTTCACATAGCCAAAGTGTGTGAGTGTTACCACCATATCCTCGCGGGCAATCAGCTCGTCCAGGTCTATATCATCCTCGTCAAATGTAATTTCGGTACGCCGTGGGTTGGCATACTTTCCTTTAATCTCAAGTAGGTCTTCCTTTATAATGTCCAGCACCATTTGTGGTGTGCACAAAATGGCTTTAAAGTGCTCTATACGCTTCATCAGCTCGTCAAACTCGGCCTGCAGCTTATCGCGCTCCAGCCCTGTCAGCCTTTGCAAACGCATATCCAATATCGCTTGCGACTGCACTTCGGTAAAGCTAAAACGCTCCATCAAAGCGGCACGGGCGCGCTGCGCATCCGGAGATTTTTTTATCAGTTCTACAATTTCATCTATATTGTCCAGCGCCCGCAGCAAGCCTTCCAGTATGTGCGCACGCTTCTCTGCCTTTTCCAGCTCAAATTTGGTGCGGCGTACTATCACTTCCTTTTGATGCTCTATATAATATTCCAGCACTTGCTTTAATGTAAGCACGCGTGGCTCCCCATCCACCAACGCAATCATAATCACGCCAAAGGTATCTTGCATTTGGGTGTGCTTGTATAGCAGGTTCAGCACCACATTGGCATTTGCGCCGCGTTTCAGCTCTATCACAATGCGCATGCCATCCTTATCCGACTCATCACGCAAGTCGGCAATGCCATCCACACGCTTTTCGTGCACCAGTTCGGCTATTTTTTCTATCAATGTGGATTTGTTTACCTGATAGGGAATTTCCGTTACAACAATGCGTTCCCTGTCTCCGCTGCCCTCCATAGGCTCTATTTCCGCCTTTGCACGCACGCGTATGCGGCCTCGCCCTGTTTTGTATGCAGAGTGAATGCCGGAAACGCCCATCACAATGCCCCCGGTGGGGAAATCCGGCCCCGGCAATATTTCTATCAAGTCATCTGTAGAAATTTCCGGGTTGTCTATCAGTGCCACTGTGGCATCTATGGTTTCTGCCAAATTGTGCGGGGGAATGTTGGTTGCCATACCCACAGCTATACCGCCTGTGCCATTCACCAATAAATTGGGGTAACGCGCAGGCAGCACCACAGGCTGCTCCGCAGTTTCGTCAAAGTTGGGAATAAAATCCACAGTGTCTTTGTCTATATCCCGCATCATTTCCATGGTAATTTTGGCCATGCGCGCCTCTGTATAACGCATTGCTGCCGCGCCATCGCCATC
The DNA here is from genome assembly GCA_964592125.1 of uncultured Christensenella sp. Classification (GTDB taxonomy): domain Bacteria; phylum Bacillota; class Clostridia; order Christensenellales; family Christensenellaceae; genus UBA5399. Next base: position 28,904 of record CAZQBV010000014.1, on the reverse strand, counting down.
CACAGATCCAAAGTTACCATGCCCGTCTATCAGCATATGCCGCAAAGAGAAGGGCTGCGCCATACGCACCATGCTGTCGTATATGGCAGTGTCGCCATGCGGGTGATATTTACCCAGCACATCACCCACTATACGTGCGCTTTTGCGGTAGGGCTTGTCGCTGGTTACGCCCAGCTCCCCCATAGAGTGCAATATACGCCTATGCACAGGCTTCAGTCCGTCGCGTACATCCGGCAGGGCGCGGTTTATAATCACCGCCATTGCATAGGATATAAAGGACTTCTGCATTTCGTAATTGATATCTATTGGTATTATATGCTTATCCACATTCTCCAAAATCTTTTTCTCCTGTTGCTGTATTATTCACCTGTGGGCACTTGCGTCCCATCGGTTGGTTCTTCCAAATTTATGGACAAATTCTGCAAGATCTACCGTTTCGCACACTTCAGCTTGTCCAGTTTATTCATAGTGCATTTCTGCACTTACACATCCAAATCATCTACCAGCTTGGCATTTTCCTCTATAAACTCTCGCCGTGGTTCCACATTGTCGCCCATCAGTATGCTGAAGGTTTCCTCTATTTCAAATTCATCCTCCATCTTCACCTGCAATAGGGTACGCGTATTTGGGTCCATTGTGGTATCCCAAAGCTGATCCGCATTCATTTCACCCAGCCCCTTGTACCGCTGCACTGTGGGCGTGGCATTGCTGCCTCCCATACTTTCTATTTCTTTCATATAGGCTTCCAGTTCCTCCGGCTGATAGAGGTATTTGTCCTCCAGCCCTTTTTTGGAAACTTTGTAAAGCGGCGGCTGTGCAATGTACACATAGCCCTTTTCTATCAGCGGACGCATGTATCGGTAGAAAAAGGTTAACATCAGTATACGTATGTGGCTGCCATCCACATCTGCATCCGTCATACAAATAATTTTATGATAGCGCAGCTTCTCCTCGTCAAACTCTTCCCCCATGCCCGCGCCAAAGGCAGTTATCATGGCTCTAATTTCGTTGTTGGCAAGCGCCCTGTCGCTACGTGCCTTTTCTACGTTCAGTATTTTTCCCCGCAAGGGCAATATTGCCTGAAACTGCCTGTCTCTGCCCTGCTTGGCACTGCCGCCGGCGCTGTCTCCCTCCACAATAAAAAGTTCACACTTGCTGGCGTCCTTTTCACTGCAATCTGCCAGCTTACCGGGCAATGCCGAAGATTCCAGCGCTGTTTTGCGCCGGGTAAGCTCCCTTGCCTTGCGTGCCGCTTCCCGCGCGCGTCTTGCCGTTAGGCATTTATCCACAATAATGCGGGATACCTGTGGGTTTTCTTCCAAAAAGGCAGTAAGCCCCTCTACCACAGCCGAATCCACCAGCGCACGCATATTGCTGTTGCCCAGCTTGGTTTTGGTTTGTCCCTCAAACTGCGGCTCTACCAGCTTCACACTAATAATAGCGGTCAGTCCTTCCCGAATGTCTTCCCCGGTTAGTGTGGGCTCGTTGTCTTTTAATATTTTATATTTTTTACCATAGTCATTTATCACGCGAGTTAACGCATTTTTAAATCCGTTTAAATGCGTGCCGCCCTCGTGTGTGGATATGTTGTTCGCATAGGAAAAAATATTTTCCTGATAGCCATCGTTGTACTGCATGGCCACTTCCACTTGGGAAGTTCCCTTTTCCGTGGCAAAATAAGCCGGCTGTGGGAACAATGGCGATTTATTTTTATTCAAATATTCCACAAAGGAAACAATGCCGCCCTCGTAATGAAATACGTGTTCGTGTGGCTCATCCCCTCGCAAATCCCGCAGGGTAATTTTTATACCACGGTTTAAAAAAGCCATTTCCCGCAATCTGCTTCTCAATGTATCGTATACAAAGTTTACATCTTCAAATATCTCTTCATCCGGCCAAAACTGTATGGCAGTGCCCGTGTGCTCGCACTCCCCCACCACATTCAGTTCATCCACCTGTTCCCCCCGGCAAAACTCTTGCTGATGCACCTTTCCTTCACGCTTCACTGTGGCCACCAGCTTGCAGGAAAGCGCATTCACTACGGACATACCCACGCCATGCAAGCCACCGGACACTTTGTAGCCTTCGCCGCCAAACTTACCCCCTGCGTGCAGTATGGTAAGCGCCACCGTAAGCGAAGAAACCCCCGCATCCGGGTGAATTCCCACAGGAATGCCACGGCCATTATCCGCAATATAGGCACTGCCGTCTTTATGCAGAACCACTTCCACTTCGTTGCAATAGCCTGCCATGGCCTCGTCTATAGAATTATCCACAATTTCATAAATTAAATGGTGCAAGCCGCGCAGGTCTGTAGATCCTATATACATACCGGGGCGTTTGCGCACCGGTTCCAATCCCTCTAAAATTTGAATTTGACTCTCGTCATATTGTTCATGCTCGTGTTCGTTTTGCATCTATATCTTTCTCCTTTACACAAATCTATTTTATACAGTAGTATCCACATAAAAATAGTGGTGCCAACCTATTCTATTTCATTTTCATTCACTGGCAACCTCTCTATTTTCACTTTTCTGTAAAACCCAGCCTATACAGCAAATGAATTTCAATTTTCTTCTATCCTTACCAGTTGATCCATAGCCTGTGGGGCTTGGCTGCGTTTCAACAGCGTTTTGTGGGAAATGGGCGATACATACATTTTGGTCTCCTTATTCACCATTGTAATTACAATGGATTTGGATTTCATTGTTTTACAAACATACAATTGTTGCAATCCCTTTAAAAAAAGGCTTGTGTCCTGATTTTTCACAGCCTCTTCATAGTCAAGGATCATCAGTATGCTATTTGACGTTACAAAGCAGTCACTTCCCAAATGTAAAATCACACATCTATCCTCCGGTTTTTTTCAACATACGCAATACGGCAAAAGCCATATAGTTCCTATTCCTATTCTTTTCATATAAAAAAATAGAATCCTTTTTTTGTTCTACTCTGGCATTGTGAATGCTTTTTTTGCAAACATTGCCCAATAAACAAAAAAACACAGATTGTCCTTTGTTTTACCCGCTTTTTACAGGGGCAATGGAAGAACATTTCTATGCATATATTATAGCATATTAATATATAATAAGAAAGGTTTTTTACAGTTTTTTCAGATTGGCGTGCCCATTTTTTACCAATATTTCACTTGTCTGTGGCAATTCAGATGCATCAATTTGTTGTGCTGTGGTTAGGAATGTTTGCATGTTACACAATTGCCGCAAAAGGTTTTGTTTTCTCAGCTCATCCAGCTCCGAAAAAACATCATCCAGCAGCAGTATAGGCTTATGCCCGGCGCTCTCCTCCAATATTTTAAGGCAAGCCAGTTTAATTGCCAGCATCAGCGTTCTTAGCTGCCCCTGAGAGGCATAGCTTTTCACATCCTTGTCATTTACACGTATGTCTAGGTCGTCCCTGTGGGGGCCTGTATTGCAGGCAAAATCCTCTATTTCTCTAGACATCAGCCGTTCCAGCTGTGCCGCAACGTTCTCCTGCACAATGCCGGCACGATACTTTATTTCTATTTTTTCACTGCCTCCAGATATTTGCAAATGCGTTTCTTTTACAAAGTCATTCAGCTTTTTCACATAGGAAATGCGGTTTTTTAGTATAATTTTGATATATCCTGCCAGCTGATCATTATAGGCTGCAAGCAAATCGGGAATCCCCGTACTATTGCGCCGCCTCAGCAAAGCATTTTTTTGTGCAATGATAGAAGAATACTTTTTCAGTGCATCCACATAGGATGGACGTATTTTGGATATTTCTCCATCCAGAAAGGCACGTCGCAACCCCGGTGATTCCTTTGCCGTTTTCAAATCTTCTGGGGAAAATACCACCACCAGAAGATTCCCCAGCATATCTTTTATGTTTTTAACTGGTAGCCCATTTACCTTGAAACTTTTACGATATTTTTCTATCAGCGCTTCCATTGTGTTTTTACGACCACCACGCACATATTCCACCAGAATATAGGCGCTTTCGCCACCAAAGCCAATTGTTTTTGCATCGCCAGACACACGAAAAGACTTTCCATTTGCACAAATGTGTATGGCCTCTATTAAATTGGTTTTGCCCTGTGCGTTTTTGCCATACACCACTTGCAAGCCCTGGCCAATTTCCTGCAAATTCAGCTTTTCATAGTTTCTAAAGTTCACTAGCTTTATTTTTGTAATATACATTACCGGCCTAGTCTCTGGTTTGCACAGGAAGTATCAAATACTCGTACGCACCCTCGCCTTCTTTTTTCACCACGCATGGGCTAATTTCGGTATTAAATAACATATTAACCTCTTGGTCATCCACATTTTTCAGCACATCCAAAATATATTTTGCGTTGAAGGCAATTTTCAAATCCTTACCATCCATTTCCATAGGCACTTTTTCGTCAATTTTACCCATTTCGGAATTGGAAGTGATAGAAAGTACTTTTTCCTGCAATTCAAAACGAATCACGTTGTTGCTACCCTCCCTTGCCAATATGGATGCACGCTCTATACTGCCCAGCAACATATCAGTTTCCACCTTAATGCTGGTAGAATAGTCCTTTGGCAATAGGTTGCGATAGCGTATAAATTCACCTTCCAGCAGCCTTGTATATATATTTGTTTTTTCTATTTCAAACAGTGCCATATTTCCCGAAACCGATATTTTTACATTTTCTTCCGTATCGTCTATAATGCGCGAAACCTCTCTTAACGTGCGGGAAGGAATCACACAGGAACATTCCATATCCGAAATCACCATTTGCTTGCGCACAGCCATGCGGTATCCATCTATACCCACCATGGTAAGGCTATCCTTCTCCATATCAAACAGCAAACCGGTAAGAATCGGTTTTTCCTCAGTTACTGCCACAGCAAAAATCGTTTGCTGCACCATCTTTTTTAATATGTTTTGTGGCAGTTTTATTTGTTGGCTATCCACCAAAGCAGGAAATACAGGAAATTCATCTGCATTCATCAATTGCAAATCCACTTTGGAATTCAAACAACTGATTTCCATTGTGTTTTCCCCCACACTTGCAAAGCAAACATCGCTATCTGGAAAACGGTTTATAATTTCGTATAGCACTTTAGCAGGAATTGCCGCACTGCCCGGTTCTTCTATTTGTGCGCCCATTGTGGTTTCTATGGAAAGTGCAATATCTGTAGCGCGTAAAGTAACGGTTTCCCCCTCGCAAGAAAAATAAATACATTCCAATATAGATTTTTGCATCTTAGCGGCAGCCCTGTTGGCTATACCTACAGCTTGTAGAAGTTCAGTCTTTGCACATGTAAAACGCATCGTGTCTCCTCCATCCATTTTCTTTATATTAGGTCATATTCATAGTAATAGGCCATGTGAATGTTGTGGATACATTCATTTTTCCGCATTGTACAGGTACCTGCAGCATACACTACTGTACCAATAACATTTGGATAACCTTGCTATTTGCTGTTCACATTTCAAGAATAAAATGTGGCTAACTTTTTTGTGTCTTTTCTTAAAAAGAAACGAAAGATTACTTTATGCACATTTTCAGGAAAAGTAATTCCCAAACATGTGGATTAAGATTTAATTTTAGCCACAATGTCCTCTATATCCCGCTTTAAAGAGGGATCTTCCTTCAGTTGCTTTCGTATTTTATCCTCGGCATACATAATGGTGGTATGATCCTTTTTGCCAAAGTATTCCGCTATTTTGATATAGGATAGTTCTGTAATGTCACGCAGTATAAACATGGCTATTTGCCTTGGGAAAGCAATGTCCCTGCTTTTTTTGGTACCCCGTATATCCTCTTCACGAATGTCGTAAAAACGGCACACCGTGTCTACAACCACTTTGGGTGTAATGGTTTTGTGAGAGGGTGGGGAAAAATAATCCGCCAGTGCCTTTTCTGCTATGGGTAAATCTATTTCCTTTAAGTTTTGCTGTTCTTTGTGTAGTTCTGCATACATCATCACTTTTTGAAGTGCGCCTTCCAGTGTGCGGATATTGGCATCCTGAAATTGCGCAATAAAGTGATACACATCGTCTTTGATTGGTAGCATATCTTTGCTGTGCAGCAATTGCGATTTTTTCATTAATATAGCAACCCGTGTTTCATAGTCGGGCATTTTTATATCCGCAATCAATCCCCATTCAAAACGAGAACGCATGCGTTCCTCCAGCTGTTCCATTTCTTTGGGCGGTCTATCCGAGGAGATTACAATCTGCTTGTTCAGCTCGTGCAATGCATTAAAGGTATGAAAAAATTCATCCTGCGTTTTGTCTTTTCCTGCAATAAATTGTATGTCGTCAATCATCAGTACGTCTACCTTGCGGTATTTGTCTCTAAATTGTTCGCGCATATCTATGTTGGCATTGTTGTTTGTACGCGAAATCATGTTAATCAGTTCATTTGTAAAAGTTTCGCTGGTTACATAAACAATTTTTGTATTTGGCTGGTTGTCCAGTATTTTGTTTCCAATGGCGTGCATTAAATGGGTTTTACCCAGCCCCACACCACCGTATAAAAACAATGGGTTGTACGCATGCCCGGGAGAAGACGCCACGGCGTGCGCTGCAGCATTTGCAAACTTATTGGACTCTCCAACCACAAAGGTATCGAATGTGTGATTGGGGTTTAGTGTTGCACGTATGGGTGGCAGTGTGGCTGCATCTTCTACTATAGTATTGGTAGATTGTGGTTGCACGGTGGAAAATTTATCGCCTATTTCTTCGGGTGTAATAAATTCCAAATGAAAAGAGGTATCAATTGGGCCGTAAAGCTCTTCAAATGCTGCCTGCATGGAGGCTTGTATGGTATCTTCATACTTTTCCGCCATTAGGTTTTTGTGCATTTGGCTGGATACTTCAAAAAAATAAGTGTTGTTTTCTTCAATAAAGGGTTTTAAGTCCTTTATCCACACATTGTATTGAAACATGGGAAGATCCTCTTCCAAATGGTTTAAAGTTTTTTCCCATAAAATAGAAAACGCACTCATATAATTCCCTACCCTTTTACTGATATTTTCTCTTTATGAGGATAGCTTACCTCATTTTATACACATATGCACTTTCGCCTTGGGCAACTGTTTGAGAACAATCTATAAAAAGTTGCCCCAATGTTATCCACAAAACTATCCACATAAAGTGCATGAAATCCGCTATACAAACGCATCTCAGCACAGTTATAATACCATGAAAGTGTGTTTTTGGGCAATAGCGATTTGCAGCAAACACAGCCTGTGGTATAGATGTTTATCCACAAATCCACAATAATATAAGAGTGCAGGGCATTTTGCGAGCACGTAATTTATTACACATCAGGGTCAATACCCCGCCCCTTGGGGCGTTTCCTTACGGAGTGGGGTGTTGACCTATAAAATTTTCCTTTTGTATCCAACATACCCCGCTGCTTGCGGCGGGGTTGTTGATTTTCTTTTGTTTTGAGATTTTTTTAATTGAAAAGAAGCAAAGCACAGCGGCAAATGAAAATCATTGACACCTACCGCTTTAAATTATATAATTGTATACGTATTTTTGTCGCTATTGCCGCTGTTGGTTGAACGCGAAAAGGCGGAGCGTCTTTTTGTGTTCTAATTAAAGGGGCAATTGCGAATACTACGAATTGGAGAATAGAATGCTATGAAAATGACTTATCAACCAAAGAAGAGAACAAGAAGCCGTGAGCATGGTTTTATGAAAAGAATGAAAACCAAATCGGGCAGAAACGTGCTGAAGCGCAGGCGTGCCAAGGGCAGGAAAGTACTAAGCGCGTAACGGGGTGTGAAGCTGGTCACACTAAAAAAGAATAAAGAATTTGGCTATGTATACCGTAGGGGTATGACGGCGCCTGTAAAAAACTTCACCATGATTGTTGTGAAAAGTAAATATGGCGGGGTGCGGGCGGGTTTTTCCGTAAGCAAAAAGGTGGGCAACGCTGTGGTTCGCAACAGAGCGCGGCGGCGTCTAAAGGAAGCTTTCCAGCGGGTTCTTCCCTCTATTTGTGGCAACTACAGCCTAATATTTGTGGCAAGGCCATGTGTTAGCGAAGCGGAATTTTCTGGTATAGTAAGGGATATGCGCAGCGCGCTTAGAAAAGCGCGTGTTGTAGTATAAAGGTAGTGTATGAAAAAAGCAGTTATTGCTATAATACGGTTTTACCAAAAGGCAATCTCTCCCTATTTGCGTCCGGCATGCAGGTACACACCTACGTGCTCTGCCTATGCGGTGGAAGCCGTGCAGAAGTATGGTGCGTTAAAGGGTTCTTTTATGGCGGTAAAGCGCATTCTTAGGTGCAATCCGCTTTTCCCGGGGGGGTACGACCCTGTGCCTTAGTATGGCACAATGCAGGTTTTTTGTCAGTACAGCTAAGGCGCATAAGTTGTGCCCATTTCGGAGGTAAATGTAACTTTGGAATTTTTACAAAATAACTTCATAACAGATTTTTTTGTATTTTGTTTGAAGGGTTTGCACGGTGTGTTTGGGGATTATGCCCTGTCCATTGTGGTGCTAACGGTGTTACTTCGCTTGGCTATGCTGCCGTTGGATATAAAGCAGCGTGCCAATCAGTCAAAAATGTCGGCATTGGGGCCGGAAATACAGTCTTTGCAAAAACGCTATGCAAATAACCCGCAGCAATTGCAACGCAAGCAGAAGGAATTGTACAGCAAAATGAATGTGAAACCCATGATGGGCTGTTTGCCTATGCTCATTCAGCTGCCCTTTTTGTTTGCATTTTTTGGCGCTATGCGTGTGTTGCAAAGTGAACAGATGGCTTCTTTGATATTGGATGCATCTCACTTTGGTGTAAATTCAGTTACGCTGCCCGATTTTTTCTGGGTACATAACTTTTGGCAGCCAGATTCTGGCCTAGCCAACATTATGCCGAATGCAAGCGAGTTTTTAGGGCATGTGGTGCAAAATCAGAATGTAATTTCGCCAGAGAAGCTGGCCTTGCTGAACTCTCAAGGGGTGTTTAGTTATTCACAAAGCACACTGGTGGTAACCGAAACTTATGAAAAATTGGCGTCGGGTATTGTAAGCGCCAATGGGTTGGAAGGCTACAAGAACGGCTGGTTTGTACTGCCGGTGCTTTGCGGTGTGGCGCTATTTGTTCAGCAAAAATTTGCCCCTGCAAGTTCGGGTACGGCCAATCCCATGATGGGTGCGCCGGGAACGGATGCGGAAAGCCAGCAGGCACAGGGTTGCTCCAACAAGGTGATGATGTGGGTTATGCCCATTTTCTCTGTGTATATCTGCTTGCAGGGTAATACGGCATTTGCGCTGTACTGGTTCACATCCAGTATCTATGCGCTGTTGCAGTCTCGCATTATAGATATTGTGAAAAAGAATAAAGCGAAAAAAGAAGAAATTATAGTTACCTGACAAAACGCTTCAGGAGGTAGATCATTTTGAATAGTTTGGAATCTAAAGGAAAAACGGTGGATGAAGCCATTTTCAATGGCCTGAATGAGCTAAAAGTAGGTATAGATGAAGTACAAATAGACATTTTGCACGAGGGTAGCAAGGGATTGTTTGGTTTTGGCAGAAGTGCGGTGGTGCGGTTAACCATAAAGGAAACAGAGGTTGTGCCTGCAGCGGCTGGCGAACCAGAGGAATTTTTAAATGGTTTGTTCTCTAGAATGAAAATAGACGCAAGCTGCACCCGAACAGGTGGAGATGATAAATCTATAAAAATAGAAATTACCGGAAGTGATACAGCGGTGCTAATTGGGCGGCGTGGCGATACTTTGGATGCGCTGCAATACCTAACCGGTCTTGTAATTAACCGCGGCAAGGACGATTATAAGAAGGTGATGCTGGATGCAGAGAACTATCGGCACAAGCGCGAGGTTACGCTGGAAAAGCTGGCAAAACGGCTGGCAAACAACGTAATAAAATCTGGGAAATCGGTTACGCTGGAACCTATGAACCCCTATGAAAGGCGCATTTTGCACGCAACGTTGCAGTCCAACCCCAAGGTGGAAACCCACTCGGAAGGGGAAGAGCCCTACCGCAAGGTGGTAATACGGCGCAAGCGCAGGGAACGGACACAAGAAGACAAATAGATGAATGCTAGATAGCACACAGCAGAAAAAAGCGAGTTCTTGCCCAGGCAGCCCAGCAGGGAACCCTGAAGAAGAGCTCGCTTGTGTTTTATACCAATTCTTGATTAAAAACGTTATACGTTTTTAATCCGTGCCATAGGCACGAAGCACGAAACACTTTTGTGTTTTGTGCTAAGAAAGCCGTTCAATACTGATCTTTCCAAACAGCGAGCTGTTTGGATGCCGCATCATATGCGGCTATAGAAATCATTGCTTTTGCAACGATTTCTATTAGAGATTAGTATTATACCAATGCTGATTTAAACCTCTGTTTCATTGCCCTGAAAACAGACGAATGAAACGATGCAAACAGAACATTGTTCTACAGAATAAAAGAGATGATTGAAAATGGATAAGGATACAATTGCGGCAATTGCCACTGCGCCGGGAAATGGCGGCGTGGCAATCATTAGAATAAGTGGCTTGGCAGCGCAGGATGTGCTGCGGCGGGTGTTTTCCCATACAGGGGAATACCCACACGCGAAACTATGTTACGGCAGTGTGAGTGAGGATGGCAAACTGCTGGATAAAGGCATGGCAGTACTGTTTTATGCGCCCCATTCCTACACAGGGCAGGACGTTGCAGAGCTGCACTGCCACGGTAGCGCTGTGGGCATTGCTGCTGTGCTGGAATGCGTGCTTCGGAATGGCGCAAGGCTGGCACAGCCGGGCGAGTTTACGCGCAGGGCGTTTTTAAATGGAAAAATGGATTTAACCCAAGCCGAAGCTGTGTGCGATTACATTGGTGCAATTAGCAGTGCGGGCGCCAGGGCTTCTGCTCGACAAATGGAAGGTGCGTTGAAAACAAGGCTGCTGGCATATCAATCCACACTTACGGATTTGATTGCAGAAGTGGAAGCGGCGGTGGAATATCCTGAAGAGGATTTGGAACTGGACATTGTGCAAAATGCATTGCCTGCCATTTGCCAGTTGGAACAAAACATTCGGGAACTGGAACAAACGTATTTGCAGGGTAGAATTTTAAAGGAAGGCTTGCAGGTGGCCATTGCGGGCAAACCAAATGTGGGGAAGTCCTCTTTGCTAAATGCGCTGGTGGGTAAAAACAGAGCCATTGTTTCCAACGTGCCGGGCACCACTCGCGACACAGTGGAGCATTTTGTAGAGATAAACGGAATAGCTGTGAATATTGTGGATACGGCAGGAATACGCAGCACGAATGATGAAATAGAAAAAGAAGGCGTAGAACGTTCCAATATGGCTATAAATGAAGCGGATTTAACCATTTTGCTGCTGGATTCTACAGAAAAATTGTCTGCTGAAGACGATTTCGTTTGTAAGCGATTAAAAGAAGCCAATGCCAGGGTTATTCTCGTTTGGAACAAAATAGATGCCTGTGAGAGCAAGCTAGAAATGAAACAAATTCCGCATATAGAGGCGGGTGATGTGAAATATATTTCAGCAAAGACGGGAGAGGGCTTGCATGAATTAAAAAGCCAAATGTATCACTTTGCCATGCAGCAACAAACACAGGAAGCTTTGCTGATTACAAATCAGCGACACAAGGAATTGTTGCAGAAGGCGGCAGTGCATTTGGCAGATGCGGCAGAGGCATTGCGGCAGGGAATGGATATGGATTGTGTTACCATAGATTTGAATTTGGCATGGGCGGCGCTGGGCGGCCTAACTGGGCAAACGGTAAGTGAAGAAATTATAAACAGAATTTTTGAAAAGTTTTGCTTGGGAAAGTGATGCTGCTATTCTCTAAAGCATAGAAAAACTATAATTAAAATGGTATAAAAGCGCATTGTTTCACGTGAAACAATGGTGGAAGGAAACGAATGGACAGTTACGAGAAGTATGATATTGTTGTTGTGGGGGCGGGGCATGCCGGTGTAGAGGCGGCCTTGGCCGCTGCTAGAATGGGCAAAAAAACATTGCTACTAACCATGAATATAGATTCCATTGTGCTTTTGGCCTGCAACCCGGCAATTGGCGGCACGGCAAAAGGGCATATTGTGCGGGAAATAGATGCGCTGGGCGGGCAGATGGGTTTGGTTGCCGATGCCACCTTTATGCAAATAAAAATGCTGAACAGAAGAAAGGGGCCTGCGGTGCACTCTTTGCGGGCGCAGGCCGATAAAAAAAAGTATCAGTCTTGCATGAAGCAAATTTTAGAGAAGACAGATAACCTTTCTTTGGTGCAGGATGAAGTGGTGGAGCTGCTAGCCGATGGCAGGGGCATTGCAGGGGTTCGTACTGCAATGGGTGTGGTGTACCATGCGCCTGCGGTGGTTCTGGCCACTGGGGTATATTTAAAAAGCAAAATTATAATAGGGGAATACCAAAAAAGCGCTGGCCCCAGCGGTTTATTCCCGGCAAATGAACTGAGCGCCAGCCTAACCAAGCTGGGCTACAGCTTGCGGCGCTTTAAAACGGGAACTCCCGCACGCGTGGATGCACGAAGTATAGATTTTTCAAAAACGGCTCCCCAATATGGGGATGAGCACATCATTCCATTTTCCTTTATGAGTGGCACAATAAAGCGAGAACAGGTGCCCTGCTACCTTACCTATACGAACGAAGCCACGCACGAAATTATACGGAAGAACATTGCCAGAAGCCCGCTGTATAGCGGAAAAATAGAGGGCACAGGTGCGCGCTATTGCCCATCTATAGAGGATAAAGTGGTAAAGTTTCCAGATAAGGAACGCCACCAGCTATTTTTAGAGCCAGAGGGTGCAGATACCAGCGAGATTTACGTGCAGGGTATGAGCTCCAGCATGCCGCTGGATGTACAAATTGCCGCTTACCGCACAGTGCCGGGTATGGAGCATGTTCATTTTATTCGGCCTGCCTATGCCATAGAGTATGACTGCATAGATCCCACGCGCCTTTTGCCCAGCCTAATGGCAAAGGATGTGCCGGGCTTGTTTATGGCAGGGCAGATAAACGGAACATCCGGTTACGAGGAAGCCGCGGCGCAAGGGCTTTTGGCGGGAATCAACGCCTGCCATTACTTAAGTGAGCAACCGCCTGTGGTGCTGGGGCGAAACCAAGCCTATGCAGGCGTGTTGATAGATGATTTGGTAACAAAGGGTACAAACGAACCCTACCGCATGATGACCTCGCGTGCGGAATATCGCCTGCTGCTTCGTCAGGACAATGCCGATGCAAGACTGACGCAAATTGGCAGAGACGCAGGCCTGGTAACAGACCAGCGCTACACTGCCTATATGAAAAAGTGGGAGCAAGTGCAAAAAGAAGAAGCGCGGCTGAAATCCCAGCATGTTTCCGCTGCCGCTATAGATGCCTATATGCAACAGCATGGAAAGAAAACAATGGGCAGGGGAATGAAGCTGGCAGAATTGCTACGGCAAAATTTGACTTATGAGGAAATAGAGCCTCTGGATGAGGGGAGAGAACCCCTGCCTTGGGATGTGGTGCAGCAGGTGGAAACTGGCATAAAGTATGCGGGCTACATTGCCAAGCAAAAAACGCAGGTGGAGGGCGTTGCAGCGCTGGAGGAAAAATTGCTTCCCGAAAATATAGATTACACGCAAATAAAGGGAATTCGCCTAGAGGCGCGTGCCAAGCTGAACGACATTCGCCCGCTGAACTTGGGGCAGGCTTCCCGCATTTCAGGTGTTAGCCCTGCGGATATTTCGGTATTATTGGTGTATCTTTCCGCCCAGCAGCGGGAAAAGCAAAAAATTGAAGAATAACACAAGTGGAACTGTTTCACGTGAAACAATACAGCGCGGCTTTGTACGGCAAAGGAAGGAGCGGCATATGATAAAAAGCAAACGAATGACTATGAGAAAGATAACGCAGCAGGATTTTGATACGCTTGCGGCATTTTTGCAGGACGATGAAGTGATGTACGCATGGAATGGCGGCTTTTCAAAGGAAGGCGTGCAAGAATTTATAGACAAAAACATTGCGCGCTACGAAAAGGATGGCTGTGGCTTCTTGCTGGCAACTGAAAAAGATAGCGGCGATGTGGTGGGCGCAATTGGTCTAATATACAATCCGGATATCAATGGGAAGGCCGATTGGGAGGCCGCCTACATATTAAGAAAAGAGCAATGGCGCAAAGGGTTTGCCAAAGAGGGGGCTGTGGCGTGCATCAACTATGCGTTGCAACAGTTTGGCGCAAAGCGCGTGATCGTGCAAATGCGCAGCACAAACATGGCTTCCGAAGCGGTTGCAAAATCGCTGGGGCTAACCTATTTGGGCGAATACACACGAATCTATTTGGGAGAGGATATGCCGCACAAGCTATATGTGGCAGAGAAGGAGTGCAATGTCTGAATTTACAGAAGAACTGCGAAGTTTGTTCGATGCGTGCAGCTATCCGTTAAGCGATGCGCAGATGCTGCAAATGGAGCAGTACTACAACTGTTTGCTGCGGGAAAACGCAAAGTACAACATCACCACCATTGCGCAGCCCAAAGAAGCTGCATTGAAGCATTTTTTGGATAGCGTGGTGCCCTGTGCAGAATTGCCCGCAAATGCATGTGTTATAGATGTGGGTAGCGGTGGTGGATTTCCCGCAGCGCCCATTACAGTACTGCGGCCGGATGTGCAAATGCATGCGCTGGAGGCCACTGGCAAAAAGTGTGCTTTTATAACAATGGCAGCGCAAGAGGCAGGTATTCAACTGCAAACGCTGCAAGCGCGTGCGGAAGAAGCGGCGCAGCAGCCGCAATGGAGGGAAAAGTATGACGTATGCGTATCTCGCGCAGTTGCCGACCTTCCCATATTAATGGAGCTATGCGCCGGTTTTGTGAAGCAGGGCGGCCTGTTTATGGCGTATAAAAGCAGCAGTGTGAAGGAAGAAATGCAGCGTGCGGCAAACGCAATGGAAACACTGGGCTTGAAATTTGAAAAACAACTGCATTTGCCACTGGAAGAATACGATCACAATGTGCTAATTTACAAAAAGAACAAACCAATACCGGAAAAATACCCCAGAAATAATGCACAGATACGAAAAAGACCTTTGTAAATTGGTGCAAGTGCTATATAATATAAGCAATGTGGTTTTTCAAAACAAAATGCAGGAAGCCAAACCCTTCTTATTTTCGAAACAAAACAAAGAAATGGGAAGAATATAGATGAAAATGGCGAAAATGGAAAGAAATTGGGAAACAATTCGGAAAAAAGCCATAAGGAGAACGATTTGGGCAAAATAATAGCTGTAGCAAACCAAAAGGGCGGCGTGGGCAAAACCACCACCGCAATCAACCTAAGCGCCTGCGTGGCAAACAGCGGCAAACGCGTGTTGCTGATAGATATAGACCCGCAGGGTAACTCCAGCAGTGGGCTGGGGATAGACCGCCTGACGCTGAAAAAATCCTCTTACGATGTGTTGGTGGGGCAGTCTTCCGCAATGGAGGCAATCACCACCACTATGATGCCAAAGCTGGACATAATGCCCGCCAATATTGATTTGGTGGGTGCAGAGGTGGAGCTGGTGGCCATGATAGCGCGGGAAACCATGCTGCGGCGCGCTTTGGAGGATGTGAAGAATTTGTACGACTATATCTTTATGGACTGCCCGCCATCGCTTGGCCTAATTACTTTGAATGCATTGTGCGCTGCCGATCGCATTCTGGTGCCCATACAGTGCGAATACTATGCGCTGGAGGGGCTCACCCAGCTGATGAGCACGGTGAAGCTGGTGCGGCAAAGCCTGAACCCTGCGCTGGAGGTGGAGGGTGTGGTGATGACAATGTTTGACGGCAGAACCAACCTTTCTGTGCAAGTGGTGGAGGAAGTGCGCAAATTTTTCAAAAACAAGGTGTACCAAACGGTGATACCGCGCAATGTGCGTTTGGGCGAGGCGCCCAGTTTTGGTTTGCCGGTTATTCTTTACGATGAAAAGTGTTTGGGCAGTGAAGCCTATGGCGAATTGGCAACAGAATTTCTTTCGAACGATGCAAAAAAATAATATTTTGAACATAGACTATTTTAGAAATAAAGGTACAACCACTTTTGCGGGAATGCTGGAGGAGTAACATGAGCACAAAAAGAGGATTGGGCAAGGGATTGGGCGCACTGATGGGGGATATGTCTTCACCCGAGCAGGGCGTTGCCGAGGTGGATATTCTGCTGCTGGACAATAACAAAGACCAGCCGCGTAAGCAATTCGACCCGGAAAAGCTGGAAGAGCTTGCGCAATCCATTAAAATACATGGCATAATGCAGCCTATACTGGTGTACGAAAAAAATGGCCGCTATACCATTGTGGCGGGGGAACGCCGCTTTCGTGCGTCCAAGCTGGCGGGGCTAAAGCAGGTGCCGGTTCTGGTAAAAGAATTTACAGAGCGCGAAATATTGGAGCTGTCGCTAATAGAAAACATTCAGCGCGAAGACCTGAACGCGATAGAACAAGCCGCTGCATTGCAGGAGCTGGTTACAAAGTATAATATTACACAGGAAGAAGTGGCGCAGCGTGTGGGCAAATCCCGAAGTGCCATTGCCAACTTGCTACGCCTGCTATCCCTACCCAAGGCCACACAGAAGATGGTGCAAACAGGCAGCCTGTCTGCCGGGCATGCGCGTTGCTTGCTGGCACTGCCCGCTTCCCAAATCCAAACCACTGCCGAGCTGGTGTGTGAAAAAGGCCTTTCCGTACGGCAAACCGAAGCGCTGGTGCGGGAGATGCAAAAGCCCGAAAAAGAAAAAAAAGCAGTCCCAAAGCTTCTGCCGGAAATAAAACACGCACAGGACAGCCTAAGCGAGGCGCTTTCCACCAAGGTAAAAATTCAGGGCGACTACGAAAGCGGGAAAATACTAATAGAATACTACAACAAGGAGCAACTGGAGCAACTTTTCGATTCGCTGCGTTCCCTAAGTTGAGAAATGCAGAAGAAAAGCAGTTGCCACAAGCCATAAAAAGTGCCAGAGGATGCGCAAAGCATCCTCTTTTTTATAAATTTATACTCTTTCAGGTGTTGCTATCAGTGTTTGGTATTATGCGTTCATCTTTTTTCGAAAGGTTAAAAAGTCATCCACAGTTAATGGTCGAGAGAACACATAGCCCTGAATGATATCGCAAGACATTTCGCGCAACATTTCCACCTGCTCCATTGTTTCCACACCCTCGGCAACGGTGGTCATTTTCAAAGCCTTGGCCATTCCTACAATGCTGTTTATCAGCTCCTTGTCACGTTCGGAATCATCGCCCTCGAAGAAAAACAAACGATCTATTTTAAGTACATCTACAGGCAAATCCTTCAATATATTCAGCGAAGAATGCCCCGCTCCAAAATCGTCCAAAGAACAGAGGAAACCATTCTTCTGTAGTTCGGTAACAATAGATCGGAATGTCAAATGATTTTCAAAAGCAATACTTTCGGTAAATTCCAGCTCTATACAGCCATCAGGAACATTATATTTGTTCTTAATTTTTACATAACGGTCTATAAAATTATGCTGCAATATGCCAATGCGAGACACATTTACGGAAATAGCAAAGTGAGGGGTGTTGGGTTCCAACACGTCCTTCTCCAGCAGCTTGCAGGCTTCCTCCAGCATGAATTCATCCAACCGCACAATAAATCCATTTTTTTCAAACAGAGGAATAAATTCGCCCGGCGGTACCAGCCCGCGGTCAGGCCATTGCCAGCGCACCAAAGCCTCTGCCCCCATTACTTTGGCGCCATTTGCTATTGCAACTTTTGGTTGCAAATACATATGGAAGTCTCCATCCATCAAGGAAGTTTCCATGCGCGATTCCATTTCCGCTTCTCTTAAAATTTTATCACGCATTTCGTTGGAATAAATTGCGCAGCGGCTGCCGCTTAAGCTTTTGATAGACTTCTGTGCAACATTTGCTCTGTCCAGCATATCGTTTACGGTCATCTCGCTATCCTGAGGGTCAATTAGGAAAATACCTGCAGAAATTTCCAGTTTAAAGCCTTTCTCCGCAGTTTCGTTGTAGTTTGCCAGCATGGCGGCGTATAGGTCGAAACGCGTTTTTAGCTCCTTTGTATCTGTATATTCGCGTAGGCACACAAAATTGTCGGCACCCACACGCCCAAATACCTCCCCCGGGCGGGTGTCTTGCTTTAGCACCATAGTCCAAAACCGCAGCACATTATCTCCTACGCTGTAGCCAAACAAGTCGTTAATATATTTAAAGTTCTTGATATCGCAATACCAAATACTGTACTGGGAATTGCTGCGCTCACTCAGAAAAGTTTCCGTATCTATCAAAAACTTCTGGAAAGTTCGTTGCCCGGTAAGAGAGTCGGTAAATACCAGTTCTTCCAGCTGCGCCATGCTTTTCTCATTAATACGTCGAATGAAGAATACAAAGAATACAAATATACTCACAGCGCTTAACACAATTACCAAAAGACCATTGGATATAATGCCATAATTAAAAATCATTTGATCCTGCGGCATTACATAAAAGATAAACCAATTGTTTATGCTTAAGGGAGAATACGCCGCCCAACGGATGGTATTGTCATATTTCTGTTCCACAAACCCATCTTCACCTAAGCTTAAATCCAGCAATATTTGGCTTTTCTGATCCTCGCTTAAGGGTGGGTTTTGCGTATCTAAAATATTGTTCAAGTCTTTTACATGCAGTGGATTTTTAGAATGAATGACAATATTGCCTTCATTGTCTATGATATGCATAAAACCGCGCTGCCCAAATGTAGAAGCGCTTATTACATCGTAAATAAAGTCCAGCTTGTGCGACGCAAATAAAACACTTGTTACGTGGTTGCCATCTGTGATGGGCACAAAATAATAATAAACACTTTCCCCGGTTTCTGTGGTGGTTATGATATTGGATAGATCCTGTTTGCCCTCTGCCGCTCTTTTAAAGGAGCTATCTGGGAAAAAATTGACAGACTGCAATTGGCCACTTTCGTCTACCCATTTGCCATGGCCATCCAAAGTGGCTAAACCAATGCTGTAAAACCGATTGTCCATAGTGGCCTGCCGCAATAGTGCAAGAGAATCGGCATTGGGCTCTTTTGCTAAACTACCATAAACAGAAGCCAGTGCAGATAGTGTAGAAAAATCAGACGCTATTTGCGATTCCACAATCATCTGGCTTTGCCGGGTGCTTTCACGCATATAATCTGCAGTCTGTGCATTTCCGGTGTTTTCCGCATAGCTTAAAAACACAATGCTGGACAACAAAAAAACAATGCAAACAACAGAAGCCAGCATATAGACTATATTTACATTAATGAAAGGCTTTCTGGTGCCTTTTCGTATCACTTTGTTCACCCGCCAAAAAAATTATATAAACTAGTATAAAACAAAACTCAATTATTAAACTATCTTACTACAAACCATCTTACTACAAAAACAATGCATAAAACGATTTTCGACTCAAAAAACGACTCAAAAAACTTTATCGAAAAAAAGCCAAGCATTAGCCGCCCATATATTGCCAAACGCTTTCGCTTCTGTGCAACGGTACAAATCACAAAATTTATCGAATATTTATGCTATATGAAATAGTTCATATACATAAAAAGCCAAGCATTAAGTGAAATATAATACTGATTCCGAATAGAAATAACGCAAAACGATATTTCTATCACTGCCATACGGCAGTTCCAAAATGCGCCGCATTTTAGACAAAATCACTATTGAACGACATTCCCACTCGAAAAATGAAAAAACATTTTTCTAGTCGCGCATACTGCACGTGATTTATTACAAAGTATATCGCTTCATTCGTTTATCTTTAGAGCGATGAAACATCTGCATAAAATCGGAATAGATATAATAGTATAATACCACATATATGAGGCGAAAAACAAAAAACAGAAAAATATAATACTATTCACCAATTAAAACACCCTGTGTTTTAATACCGCGCATATGCGCGGGGTTCATAATGCTTTTTGGCATTATGAACTGGTTAAGCCGTTCAATACTTATACTTCAAAAATGACATTTCATTTTGTGCCGCATTTTATGCGGCGATAGAAAAGCCCTTTTAGGTTTTTCTATCAGTGTTTAGTATAATATGAAACCACTGGAAAGCTAAAAACAGATGTATGAACAATATTAAAAAAAGTTTTTGCATCTTGAAAAAAGAAAAAGGACGCCTGCGAAAACAAGCGCCCTTTCCGTCGTTCTTCTAGTGTGCTATATCTGTTCCAAATTCAAACTGCCAGAGGCGGTGTCTACATTAATATCTATGTGCCCGTTTCCGTGCTTATCGCCTAGCATTTCAAAACTCTGATTGTTTAGTTTGCCGGAAATCGAATCGAAACTCAGGGTAAAGCCGTCATTTTCGGGCAACTGTATGGTAACACCACCAGAAATTGTGTTTGCCTGCACAGTTTTCAGCTGGGAAGCATCCTTTACTGCCAATTTTACAGATCCAGAGGCGGTATCTACACTCAGTTCACGAGGGGTCTCCACAGTGGCCTGCACAGTGCCGGAAACGGTATTTGCGTCAAAAATGCCTGTTGCGCCTGTAAATGTAATGTTGGCAGACGTGGTATCCGCACCAAAGCTCTTCTCCACAATACCAGATGCATTGATGTCACCGGAGGTGCTTTGCATTTCCAAAGTACTAGTGGTTATGTTTTGCATCTGTAGTCTGGCGGAAGTGGAATCTACATTGGTGTCCTGTGCCACTATGTCCTGCGCTGTCACTTCTCCCGAAATACTGCTGAGTTGCAACTTCCTGTAGTGGCCGCCGTTTACAGTAACTCTGCCGGAAGTATTGCTTAGCATAGTGTCCATGTTCAAGTTCGCGGGCACATACAGCGTTATGGTGCTGGCAGGGCGCATACCCATCATATTCCTACCATAGTTGCCACTTTGTGCCATAAACTTGCCATTCAGTATGCCAAAGCGCATAATATCCTCATCCGCAAGATTACCGCTGCTGCTTTGCTCCACACGTACGCTGGCCTTATCCCAGGTTTCCACCTGAATATCCTCGTGAATAAAGCTTAAATCCACGCCTTTAATCTCTGCCAGCGAAACTTCGTATTCCAGCCCTTTTTCTGCATTGGCAGGCAATTGGCCGCCGCTGATGGTTACAAAACCGGGGTTGCAGCTAAAGCTTCTCCAAGAAGAAGCGCTGGAGCCATCGCTGCCGCTGAACATTCTGCCCATGCCAAAGCTCCAGCCAGTTATGCCCCACACCAAAACACCTATCAGTAAAATGATTACAATTGATAATATAATAGTAGAAATTATTTTTCCTGTTTTACTCATGTTTCCTCCCATGATACAAATTTCGATTTCGTCCAAAATACATAGCAGTTTGGAACTGCCGCGTGGCAGTGATAGAACGATCGCTTTTGCGCTGTTTCTATCCGGAATCAGTATTATTTATGATAAAGATTAATTTTTATCAGTTGCTCTATTGCCGCACCAATAATAAAGATAACCCAAGTGATGTGCCATGCCATAGTGGTAAAGCTAAGAATAAAATACACGGCCACCAGCACCGGCCACAAAACACCCGAATAAAGACTTTTTTGCTTGGCTTTGTCTTCGTTGTCGGCCTTCCACTCTTTGAATTCCTCTACCAAAGTTTCGTCGTCCTTTTTATAGGGGCGATACAAAGAGCCTGCATATACCTTGATACCTGTGGCCACCGCAACACAGGATAACAGCAGTATTAGCCCCAGCAGCCATTGCCCGCCCACTGCAAAGCCAATGATAAAAATGGGGCTGGCGATATACATTGTGATGGCTGTGGCATTCAGCCCTGCTGCCTTTTTACGGCTTTGTTCGTCCATTTGTTTCTTCTCCTTTGTGCTTTCGTCCAGACTTTGAATTAGTTCATCCACATTGCCAATGCTGTTTTTCACTATTTCATAGGCCTCTTCTTCGGTTGCGCCGGTATTGCGCAGGTCATGATATCGCTCCAATAAGTTCGTATAAATTTCCTGCCGAAGTTCAATTGCTTTTTTTGTTTTGGGTGCATCCGCAAAAAGGACTTCCACATACTTTCGCAGCTTTTCTTCCATGTTTTTTATACCTCCATCTGTGTCTTAAAATTATATCAGGCTGTCTATCAGCCGCTTTGTTCGTTCCCAGTCGTCCTTGTTTTTTTCGTATAGCGCCCTGCCCAGCAGTGTTATTTTGTAGTAACGCCGCCGTGCACCTGTGGTTTCGTCCCCCCAGTAGGATTCTATCATTTCTGCGTTTTCCAGCCGCCGAAATGCCGAGTACAAAGTTGCTTCTTTTAGCTCATATTGGTTATTTGTGCGCTCCTGTATGCTCTTGTTAATTTCATACCCATAACTATCCTTTTTTAACAGTTGTGCCAAAATAATAGTTTCTGTATGGCCGCGAATCAAATCCGATGCAATTGACATAGTGTTTGCTCTCTCCTCTCGTGTTGTTGTAAGTGTGTATTACTTCATTAGCAGCTTTCCGCAGCAGCTTAAAGCCACCCAGCTAAACATGCTTGCTATTAAGGTAAAAACTTTTCTCATAGTGCCATACTTCCTTCCCCATAAACAAATAGTATTTGTTTTTCCGTGTTCCACAATATTTACTAAGAAATATATTGCATTCGCCTATATGTCGTTTAATTAGCTAGATACTACAACAATATACCTCGCCTGTCAAGGTATATAAAATAATTTAATATATATTTTGTTGACAAAGCAAACTGTTTCCTATAGAATGACAAACCACAGTGGTGTTGCATTGTGAAGAAATAGAGGCTATTCTCTATAGAATAAAGGAAAAAAGAGGTAAAACATCCAAAGAAACTTGGCCTTGAAAAATGGGCGCATATGAATTGGGAACATAACTATGGAACAGAAAGAACAAATAACGACAACGGAAGTACAGGCAGAGAACGAGGAAATATTGGAATCTCAACTGCCTAAATTTCACAACTGGAAAAGAAAAACAGCGCTATACCTTACCGGGCAAACCATCTCGCTATTTGGGTCGTCACTGGTGCAGTTTGCCATTGTGTGGTACATCACACTTACCACGCAATCTGGCTCTATGATTACCATTGCGGCTATTTGTGGCTTTGCGCCACAGGTGGTGGTGTCGCTTTTTTCGGGTGTATGGGCAGATAGGCTGAACCGAAAGGTGCTGATTATAGCAGCGGATGCTATGGTGGCTACGGCAACCTTCATTTTAGCCATGCTTTTTCTTTCCGGTCACAACGATTTGTGGATGGTGTTTTTGGTTTCGGGCGTGCGCTCGGTAGGCGCGGGCATACAAACACCTGCAGTGAGCGCGTTGCTTCCCCAGCTGGTGCCCAAGGACAAACTGATTCGTGTGGGGGGCATCAACGGCAGTTTGCAATCAATAATGTTTCTGGTTTCACCAGCGGCCAGTGGTGCCATATTGGCGGTGGCCTCTATAGAATCCACTTTTTTTATAGATGTGTTTACGGCCAGTGTGGCCATTGTAATTATGCTAATACTAAAAGTGCCGTTACACGAGAAGGCGCTTATCAAACAAAAGGGCGGCTATTTTGATGATTTGAAAGCAGGCATAAAATATGTGGCGGGCAACAATTTTTTCCGGGCATTTTTCTTGTTTTTTGCGCTTTTTATGTTTTTTGTTGTTCCTGCCGCGCAGCTTACCCCACTTATGGTAACGCGCACATTTGGTGCGGAGGTATGGCGGCTTAGCCTTACAGAAGTGATGTTTTCTTTGGGCAGCGTGTTGGGTGGCGTGCTAATAACCCTTTGGGGTGGATTTAAAAACCGCACGCGCACCATTGCGCTTTCCTTTCTCATCTTTGGGGTAATGACAATGCTGCTGGGCATTGTGCCCGGGTTTGTGGCATTTCAGGTGCTTATGGTGCTGGCGGGCACCAGCATGCCACTTACCACCACGCCGGCCATGGCCATGCTGCAGGAGCAGGTGGATGTGAATATGCAAGGGCGCGTGTTTAGCCTGGTGCAAATTGTAATGACAGCCATCATGCCATTGGGTATGGCATTCTTTGGCCCACTTGCGGACAAGGTGCGCATAGAAACCCTGTTTGTTGTAACAGGCATTATTATGGCGCTGCTGAGTGTGGGTGTGGCCACCAACAAACATTTTAAACGTGGCGTAATTGCCGAACAATAAGTGCAAATTTGGTTATCAATATAAAAATAGGAGCAAATGATTGCACCGAGAACAAATGATACGCTATTGATAAAACTATTGTGCGGAGGAAACACACCATGGCAGATAAACTGGACTACAAAAAAGAATACAAAGATTTGTATATGCCGCCCAAAAAACCCATGCTGATAGAGGTTCCCCCCATGCAGTTTATTATGGTGGATGGCAAGGGCGACCCCAATGGAGAGGAATATCAAAATGCGGTGTCTGCGCTGTATGCGCTTACGTTCACCATTAAAATGAGCAAGATGAGCGGCATGCAGCCAGAGGGTTACTTTGAATATGTGGTGCCGCCGCTGGAAGGGCTGTGGAGCTCGGATGGCCCTTTCGATATAAACAAACGTGATAAGTGGACATGGACATCCATGATTCGCCAGCCAGAATTTGTAACGCAGGATGTATTTGACTGGGCAGTGCAGGCCGTGCAGAAGAAAAAGCCGGATGTGGATGTTTCTGCGGCACGCCTTGCCGGCTTTCACGAAGGCATGTGTGTGCAGATGATGCACATGGGTCCCTTTGCCGAGGAACCAGCCACGGTGGAAAAACTACACGAATTTATGCAACAAAACAACTTGAAAGACTGCACCGGCATGAAGCGCCGTCACCACGAAATTTATTTGGCAGACCCACGGAAAACAGCGCCCGAAAAGCTGAGAACAGTGCTGCGGCTGCCTGTGGAACGCATGTAATACTGATTCGAAATATAAAAAAACGGCATTGTTTGGTACAGTGCCGTTTTTTCGTGTGCTGTTTTTTGAAATCTGTATCGGTGCTATGCTATGGGGAAATATATTTCCGTTCTAAGATCGTCTTCCTTGGTATCGGAAGGGTCGTTTAGGTATATTTCAAAAGGCGAATTGGCTATTTTGTAGCCGTTTTGCTCTATCCACTTTGCAATGAATGCGTAGGATTGGTTTAAGGTGCTGTATGTTCCCTTGTGCAGTATGGTTGCGTATTTACCACCATCCAGTGTGCGTGTTACCCCCTCTTTGGCATTTGTGGGGAAAGCCACTTCCACATCCGAGTTCTGCGGGTTAAAGTCCTCGCTGTGGTAAAATGCCATGGGCGCACCCGTGGGCTGCATTTGCTCCTGCTGCATTTTTGCATACAATTTGCCAAACAGTTTGTCGAAATCTGCCACTGCTATCATCTCACGTACACTTAAAACATCCATAGGTTTACGTTCTACCAATTTTACTTCCAGTTTATTTTCCATAATATCTTTTCCCTTCTCCAACAGTTTAATATCCTGTTTGATGCGTTTTAGCAACGCGTTTTGTTGCTTCGCTTGCTGGGTTTGTTCCCCCAGCTTTTTTACCAACATGTACATCACTTGGGATTGCTCTGCGCCAAGCAATCCGCTAATTTCCTCCAAGGAGAAGCCATAGTCTTTCAGTTTCAGAATCAGCAACATATCGTTCAGTTGCGAAACATCATAGTATCTGTAACCCGTTTCCGCATTCTGCTGTGCGGGTTTCAGCAGCCCTATGCTGTCGTAGTGCCGTAATGTTTTGGTGGTTACCATACACAGCCGCGAAAATTCACCTATACTAAACATACTTGCCTCTCCTTTGTTCTTTCAACTGGTTTACTGGTATCACTATAAGCCTTGCCCCAAGGGAAAAGTCAAGCGCTTTTTTAAAATTTGAAAAAACAAAATAAAAATCTGCCCGCAACATCTATATTTGCTGCGGGTCAATCAAGTCATTGGGAAGGGGTTCCGTTAGCCTCGCACATCGCTATAGCCCAGCACCTTTAAAGAATGCCGCTGCGCGTGCTCTATTGTTTTATCCTTTCCGCTGCTTTGGCCGCCGCCCGAAACCATAATAAATTCCACCTCACTACCTTGCGGAATGAGCTCTACAATGGAATTTACCTCGGGTGCGGGGTTCCCAGCCCATATGGGACCCATTACCACAAATTTGTCGTAGGTGTTCAACTGTTTGTCAATGGGGTTAATTGGCCAGCTTTTTTTGCCTGCGGCTGCGGGGCAACCCTTAAAAAGGGTTTTAAGCCCTCCGGGTCGCTTCACATCGGTCACTTCCAAAAGCTCTGCACCCAATTCCTTTGCTTTGGCATTTGCCAGTTGTTTGGTATGCCCGCTATAAGAATAAAAAATCAATAATGTATTCATATACGCTCCTTTATATCTCTTTATATTGTAGTACAATACTGTTTCAGCTATCAAACTTGGAAAAGACATGTTTTATACTTGCCGCAGTTCGAAGTTTTTATGCGATATATAAATAATATACCCCCAATTGGATTTGCCTACACCTGCAATGTTTATATATTTAACGAAAAACACTTTTGTGTGTTGGGGATAGACTGTAACACAGAAAGAGGGAAAATAGTATGAAAATTGTAAAGTACAGTGAATGGGCAGAGACACACCACACTGTCCATATGTTACTGCAAATGATGGGCAAGGTGAAGCTGGCACGCACACCTGCAGAGCCAGAATGGGGGCACGTGGTGTTGCAGCCCATTGCGCAGGGATTTTCCACAGGGCTAATACCCAATGGCGAGAAAAGCTTTGATATACTAATCAACTTTGGGTGCTCGCTGGTGTATGCGCACTGTTTGGATGGCAGCACGGCAGGTTTTCCCCTTTTGGACAACCTTTCCGTTGCAGATTATTACAGGGATTTTAAACGCATGCTTCAGGATATTGGCGCCGAAACAGACATCAACCCAACGCCGCAAGAAGTTGGCTGCACCATTCCGTTTCACCAGCAAACGCAAAAGCGTAAATTTGATCATGACAGTGCATTGGAATACTTTCGCAGCAGTGTGTTTGTGCGCAATGCCCTGCTGGAATTTGCAGCGCCATATCGCGGCAAAAAGATTTTGCCCTCTCTGTTTTGGGGTAGTTTCGACATAACCACGGTGTTGTTTTCGGGCGAGCACATGCCCTTCCCCGGGGAAGGCGTAATAGAGAAAGTGGCTTTCGACGAAAAATTTGTAGAGTTTGGATTTTGGCCGGGGGACGAAACGGTGGACGAGCCCAGTTTGTTTGTACTCCCATATCCCTTTACGGAAACGGATTATAGCGGCGCAAAAATTCGCCCGAAAGAGGCCTTTTTCAGTCCGGAGAAAAAGGAATTTTTCCTGCCACTGGCGGATGTGCTGCGCCATGCCAACCCACAGCAGGTTATCAAAAACTTCTGCAAGGATACATTTGAAATAACAGCGGGCACAGAGGATTGGAAACACATAGAGTGGCTAACCAAGCCCCTGTAGGGGCTGCCCATAAACGCACATCTGCTGTGTCATCTACGGAAGGGCTCTGCGGTTACGTATGAGGGAATACGCGCCCTTGTACCCTTCCTTGATTCCTTGCAGCTGCACATTTTTGAACAGCCCCTCTGTTTTTACAATGCCCCTGTAGGGTTTAAAAAAGCAATGCAGTGCTATGGCAGGCGCAAATCTCTGCCCTCAAAGTAGAAGCACATACTGCTGTCTTTGGATTTTAATCTGGAAGCAATGCGGTCGTCATAGCGTTGTTGCAAATTGCTTACATTGGTTGCAAACACCGTATGCAGGCCGTTTTCCAGCCGTTTGTCTACCATGTTGTACAAATATTCTATGCTTACATTTTGGGTGATGGGTTCTGTTCCCAAATCGTCTACCAATAGCAGCTTTGCCCGATGCAGGTGGGAAAGGTCCACACCACTGCCCATGCGGTGGGCATGAAACAAACCAAATAGCTCGCTGGAGCGAATGAACAGGGTGTCTATATCTCGCGCTTTGGCCGCTTTTGCAATACAATTCAGCAGAAATGATTTGCCTAGGCCAGCTTTGCCAATCATTAGGATATTGCGCTTTGTATTGTTTGGAAAATCCGCAACATAGCTTTTTGCCAGTTCCAAATAACATTCCATCCACTGGCGCTGGGTTTTTCCAGCCAATATCGTCTCTGTGTCGTCAAACAAGCTCAATTGAAAATCATCAAAACCCTTTTGCAGGGTGTCTATGTGTATGGCGCCATAGTAATTTGTATATATTTTTTCCAGAAGGCAAATACAAAGGCCATCCGCATTCTTGCCGGTGTCCTTACATCTATTGCAATTGAATTGAGGCTCGTGTATTTGTGTGCGCACAATTTCTGCCGCGGCCGCTTCCAGGCGCTCCAGCTCTGCATCGCTGTGGCTTTGGCCATGCACAATGGCCTCCAGTTGCCTTGCGCCCGCTTCGCGTATTTGCTGGCGCAGCTCCATTAGCTGCACATTCGCATCGCAGGCTTTTTCAAATAGCTGCTGTTGCCGCAGTGCGTCTTCCCTAAAATCCGCAAATATATCTGCAATGCTTTTAGCCATGCGATTTCTCCAACAAACTGAGTGCGGCCAGTTTTTGCTGCTGCAAATCGTCCTCGGTATATTTGTGTTGCTCGAAAGATTTTACATTCTTCATATCGCCCGAAAAACGGTTTAGGTTTTGCTCCATTGCCGCTTTCAGCGTGGTAACGCCCTTCTTGGCCCATTCCGAAATCACTTTTCGCAAAAAAGAGGCTGGGTCGTTTGCCAAAGAGCTAATTTCCGCCGCATACAAAAGCACATCATGATTCATTTTGTATTCTGTGCGGCAGCTGGTGTACCATTTTCTATCCGCTTCCGAAATTTGCTTTTTAATGCCCGCACCGCTGTATACCTGTTCTATGCGCTTCAGCATTCTGTCCTGCTGGCGGGTGTGCTTTTTAATTTCCTCTTCGGTGGTGTAGCCCAGTGCGCTCCATTCCTTTAGCAATGCATCTACAGATTCAAATCT
>CAZQBV010000013.1:9053-40590 GCA_964592125.1 uncultured Christensenella sp. | reverse complement strand
AGCAAAACATACCCGGGTGTGAAAGCGCTGAACAATGTTAGCTTTTCCATACAAAAAGGTGAAGTGCGTGCATTGATAGGCGAAAACGGCGCAGGGAAATCTACCTTAATCAAATGCATTATGGGGGTGGAAACACCCGACAGCGGGAAAGTTGAATTGCAATACAAAGGTGATTGGGTTACGGCAAAAAACGCAATAGAAGCAAAGGAACTTGGCATGCATGCAAACTATCAGCATGTAAACATTGCAAAAGAGCTAAGCGTGGCAGAAAACTATTTTCTGGGAAAAATGCCAATCACAAAAGCAGGGTTTATAAACTGGAAAAAAGTGAATGAAGACAGCTTGGCCATTCTGAAAAAGTTTGATTTGGATGTTGACCCAAGAATGATGATTCGGGAATTGCCTGTGGCAATGCAGGAAATGATTTCTATTAGTAAAATTTCAGTAAACGACGAAATTAACCTGGTTATTTTTGACGAACCTACCGCATTGCTGGAAAATGACAAGGTGGAGATACTGTATAAATATATCCGAGAATTGAAAGAGAATGGCGTTTCTGTAATCTATATTTCCCACAGACTGGAAGAAATAATAGAAATTTGCGATACGGTAACTGTGCTGAAAGATGGAACCTATGTAGACACAAAAGCTGTTGGAGAACTGGATAAAGACAGCATGGTTTCTATGATGGTGGGCAGAAGTGTAGAGGATATTTATGGAATTAGGCACGCACAGGCAGGCGAAGAATTGGTGCGTGTAGAGAATATGACACATGAAACGTATTTTAAGAATATTAGTTTTGATGTGCGCCGCGGTGAAATTTTAGGTTTTTTTGGATTGGTGGGTGCAGGGCGCTCGGAAGTGATGAAATGCATTTTTGGCGCAGACAAGCTGGCAAGTGGAAGTATTTACATCAAAGGGAAAAAGGTTTCCATAAAAAATCCATTGGATGCAATGAAAAACAGCATTGGGTTTATTCCCGAAGATCGGCGTGAAGAAGGCTTGGCACTGGAGCTTTCCATTAAAACAAATATCAACATGAGCTCTTACGATATGATTAGCACAGCTGGCTTTATTAACCTAGGAAAAGAAGACCAAAGGGCAAAAGAATACGAAAAAAAGATAGCAATCAAAACACCGGATGTACTGCAGGCGGTAAAAAACCTCTCTGGGGGAAACCAGCAAAAAGTGGTGGTGAGCAAGCTGCTGTGCAGAGATCCCGAAGTGCTTATTTTTGATGAGCCAACAGTGGGTGTAGATGTGGGCGCGAAGGAAGAGATATACAAGCTGATGGAACAGCTTTTGGCAGAGGGAAAGGGCATTATACTCATTTCGTCCTACTTGCCTGAAGTGATGGGTCTTTCCGATAGAATGCTGATTATGTCGGATGGCGAAATTGTGGGCGAAATTTCTAAAGAAGAAATTATGCGTACAGAAGAACGTGAAGTGTTGAAGATTGCATCCAAGCTTCACTAATACTAATTCCAAATGAAAACAAATGTTTTCATTTGGAATGCCCCGCCGATGGCGTGGCTTGTTCCGCGCAAAGACAGCACGGAACACGTCTCATGCCATCCCAAACGCGCTTCGCGCTATAAAAATGCAAGCATTTTTAAATGGGATTGGTATAATACCATGTGGTTCGCTATTCGAACAACACAACCAAACATATTATAATTGCAGGGGGATGAAATAATGGCTCAGAACGAAAGCACATTGAAAAAGAATTCTTTTGTTAGAAAAACAGAATTTTCGTTGATGGTAATTATTGTATTGATATTTGCTATATGCGCAATTGGCACAGAATCGTTTTTATCTGAATACAATATTTCCAATGTACTAAA
This sequence comes from uncultured Christensenella sp., assembly GCA_964592125.1. Lineage (GTDB taxonomy): Bacteria > Bacillota > Clostridia > Christensenellales > Christensenellaceae > UBA5399. Next base: position 38,746 of record CAZQBV010000013.1, on the reverse strand, counting down.
GCAGTGCTCCATCATTGGCATCATTGCAATATCTGCCACATTTATTATTATAACCGGTGGAATAGATTTAAGCTGCGGCGCAATTTGCGGCATGAGCAGCCTGATTACGGCACTGATGCTTACCAAATACAGTATGCCAATTTTCGCAGCCATTGTCATCGCTATTTTAGTGGGTGTGTTGTGCGGGCTGTACAATGGATTTATCATACACGAGTTTAAAGTGCCTCCATTTATTGCCACGCTGGGAACCATGACAATTGTAAGAGGCTTGATTAAGGTGATTAGTGATGCGAAAACGATAGCGGGATTGCCCAAAGAGTTTTCCAAATTCAGCAATGAATCTACATTGTTTGTACCAAATTTGGCATGGGTTTGGGTGTTGGTAATTGTGCTGGCATTTGTCATTTTAAAATTTACGCGGTTTGGCAGAAATTTATATGTAATTGGCAGTGGGCAGGAAGTGGCAAGGCTGTCGGGTATTAACCTAAGATTGAACACGTATGGTGTATATGCACTTGCGGGATTGTTGTGTGGTGTGGCGGGCGTGTTGCTAACTGCCAGAATCAACAGCGCTGTGCCCACGGGTGGTCAGGGCTATGAGATGAATGCCATTGCCGCAACGGTAATTGGAGGAGCCAGCCTGGCAGGAGCCAAGGGAACCGCATGGGGCACGGCATTGGGAACCATACTTATGACGTTAATTGATAACGGAGGCATACAGTTTGGTGTCAATCCATTTATTATGGAAATTAGCGTGGGTGTGTTGATTACGGTGGCAGTTATTATTGATATGACCAGAAATAAAAAACGATAATACGAGATATGATATGCAAGGAGATAGAAATGTTTGACTTTAGCCGAGTAAAAAACAAAGAAATTGTGGACAAAGTAAGGCAAGAAGCAAAAACTTTTATGGGTAGATGCCATTTTGGCTGTCAGGGCATTGAAAAAACAGAGCAAAATGTAATAGATACAATGAATAAAGCACTGGATGAGGGCTTTTTGCCGGCAGCGTTTGATTCGGAAATTGTATATGTGCCTCTTATGAAAAGCATCATTGGGGAAAAAGTGCCAATTCATGCGGCGGTTTCGTACCCAAAAGGTTGTATGACATTAAACCAAAAAATGAAAGACCTAGAAAGGCTGCGAAAAATAGGCGTAACAGATACCTGTGTTTGCCTGAACTGGCAGGCGCTGTTTTCTGGGCGATACGATGCAATAGAACACGAAGCAAGTACCATTATGAAAGAGTTTAAAGACGCGTTTGTAAAAAATGCATTTGTAATTCCGGCAACGCTGATGAGCGATACGGAAATACTGGCAACATGCGCTGCGCTGGATGCGGCGGGGGTTATTTCCATCAAAGTAAATCCGGGGGCAAAGCTGGGGGTGTCTTTTGAAGAAGTGGCACTGATAAAGCGGAATTTCCCGCTTAGGTTTGACATTCATCCTTCGGGAAACATTCGAACGCTGGCAGAGGTGGAGCGCTATTTGGAATTAGGATGCGAAACCATTCATACGGCATCGGCAGTAGAGGTAACGCAAGAATACATGAATAGGCAATTGCGAAAGTATGGAGGAATATAAGGAATGGAAAGGGCTTGCATAAAGGATAAAATAATATACACAAATATACAGGAATACAAAGTGGATGACGGAGATTGCCAAAACTTATGCTTGAAGTCTATTTTGTATGGTGTTTCCAAAGTGTTGGTATGCCCGTCCTCTGTAGAAGGTGTGCAGGAGATGGTGAAGGGAAAAAATGTAGAGATGGGGGTGGCAATTTCCTACCCATCCGGTGCGTATTTTCCGGAAGCAAAAGAGGACGAACTGCGTGAAATGGTAGCGCTTTTCCCGGCGCTACATTCCGTTTATGCGGTGATGGCGGTGGGAAGGTTTTTAAGCGGCTATGAAAAAGAAACGATGGAGGAAATGCAGCGGATAAAAAAGGCGGCGGGCAGCAGGAAAACGTACATATTTACGGAAACATCGGTTCTGGGGGATGCGCAGCTGAAAAAGATATGCGACATTGCAGTGGACTGTGGCATCAATGGGATTGTAAGCAGCACAGGATTTATGCCATACGACGTGCCATTGCCCACAACAGAAGACCTGAAACGCCTTGCTTTGGCGGCAGGTGGCAGGCTGCAGGTAATTGCCAATGGCATGATAGATACATTCGAAAAAGCGCAGCAAGCTTTGGCTGCGGGCGCGGATTTGGCGATGGTTACGAAGATAGACTATTTGGCATAATACTGATGTGCCTTGCGCTATAAAAAACATAGATACTTTGTATAGGAAATTGCTATACTACTACTATCCAAATATAAAAGAGCAAAAAAAGCGTTTGTTTGGAAAAAAGGTTTTTGATTGGAGGAAAGCCATATGAACTATATGATGGGTATTGATATTGGCACGCAAAGCGTAAGAACCTATCTTTATGATGAGAATGCAAACTGTGTTTGCGCCAAAACCAAGCCACAGTATGTGGATACGCCAAAACCAATGTGGATCACACAAAAAGCGGATTATTGGTGGCTTGCGGTGAAGCAAAATATTCAGGAAATTCTTGCGGAAACAGGGGTGAACCCACAGCACATACTGTCCATTGGCTGCTGCGCACATATGCATGGGCCGGTGCCGGTGCAATGGAACAGAAGAGTAGTGCAGAACGACATTCAACTGTATAGCGATAAAAGAGCGGCTTCTATTGCAGAGGGGCTAAGAGCAGACGGCAATTTTGAGCAAATATACGAAATGACTGCAAACCCACCCACATCCAACTGGTTTGGAATAAAAATAAAATGGTTGCAGCAAAATGAACCGGTGGTGTATGAAGCGGCGGATCATTTTCTAACACCCAAAGACTACATCAACTTTATGTTTACTGGCGAGGCGTGTATTGACCCCAGCGAAGCATCCGGCTCTTACTTGATGGACAGAAAGACGGACGCATGGTCTGATGTGTTGATTCGGAATTTGGGAATAGACAGGGGAAAATTGCCCAAAATATGCGGGGCATCCCAAATGATTGGCACCGTATGTGCCGAAGCGGCAAAGGAAACGGGGCTTTCGCAAAAAACTGTGGTGGTATGCGGTGGGGGCGATATGCTGTGTTCGCTTTACACTTCCGGGCTGAATCGGCAAGGAAATGTGGTGGATTTAACAGGTACAGGCTCGGTTATTTGCTATTATGCGAAAGACCCTATATTGGATAAAAGAATTATGAATTTGCGCCATGTAATTGATGGCTGGGTGCCGTTTGGGAATATTGATTCTTCCGGTGGCGCGTTCCGCTGGCTAAGAGACAACCTTGCCAAAGAGGAAGCGAGCTATGCCAAGAAAAATGGCATGGATGATTATGCATATTTGTGCCAATTGGCCAAACAAACGCCCCCGGGGGCAGATGGCCTTCTGTTTATGCCATACCTAATGGGGGAAAGAACCATGGGCAGTGCCAATTCCAGAGGGTGCTTTGTGGGCATGAACTTGGGAACAACAACCGGGCATTTGGTGCGTGCGCTGCTGGAAGGGGTTGCGTTTGAGCACAAAAGAACGCTGGATGTATTTGCGGCTACAGGGGCAAAAATGCAACGCGTGTTTCATATTTCGGGCGGGTCTAAAGGGCAGCTTTGGAACCAGATAAAAGCAGATGTATATGGTCTTCCTGTTTACACGCTTAAAATAGACGAAGGCGGTGTTGTGGGGGCGGCGCTTTTGGGTGGTGTGGCAGTGGGGCTGTTTCAAAATGAACTGGAAGCGGCAGAAGTGGTGACACAAATTGCAAAAGAATATTTGCCAGATCGGAAAAAAACGGCATACTATAACGAAGTGTATCAGGCGTTTTGCGAAGTGCATGATGCATTGCAAAAACCCTTCACCACCTTGGCAAAAGTGAATGCAATTGTTTGAAAATAGTGGTGTTTTTTGCTGATTTTATACCAATTCCAATTTGAAACATTTGTTTCAAATCACGCGCAATATGCGCGAAGCACAAAACACAAAAGTGTTTCGTGCTTCGTGCCTATGGCACGGATTAAAAACGTATAACGTTTTTAATCAAGAATTAGTATAAAATATGGCGGTAGGAAGCCCTTTTTATTTGAGATTGGTACTATGCTTTTCCGCTGGAAGCCATAGTGGCGGAAGTGGTGTGCGGGCTGCTATTCTGCCTTTCGCGCCGCCGCTTCACAGCTAGTGATACGCACACACCCGCAAACAAGATAGCCATCAGCAATGTCCATTGATCCAGCAGTACCATTAGGTTTTGCATATCTTCTGTAACGAGGAATGCAACAACCCCAGCCACAGCTAGTGCAATAGCCAAAATCAGCCATGCTCTGCTTCGTTTGTTGTCGTTTTGGGCATCTTTGTCGTCTTTGTTTTTCAAGTGTCTGCGTCTGTCTTGAATAAACGCTACAATTGCCAAAGCCGCACCTGCTATTGCCAGCAGCAGATTGATCAATGCCCAAGTATTTACACCCGGCAAGCCGTACAATGGCAATTCGTTATCGCCAATGGTAGTTGTGGGCACGCCTGCGTCCTTCAGCTGCTTCAACGTTTGTTGGTTTTCGACACTGCCTGCGTCACCTCCGTTGTTGTCTGTGGGTGGTGATGGAGGCGGTGTGATAATGCCCGGCACAACAGTAGGGCTGGGGCTGTTGGTAGGCACGCTGGTTGGGTTCACGCTTGGGTTCGCCGTTGGCGTAGTTGTAGGCTTTCCTGTTGGCGTAGCCGTGGGATTCACTGTTGGCGTAGCTGTGGGTCTGGCCGTTGGCCTAACTGTTGGCGTAGCCGTAGGATTCACGGTAGGCGGCACCGTTGGTGGCACTGTAGGCGGCACTGTAGGCGGTACCGTTGGTGGCACTGTAGGCGGCACCGTTGGCGTTACCGTTGGTGTGGGTTTTGCCGTTGGTGTTGGCGTGGGTTTCGCCGATGGCGTAGGCGTGGGCTCCACAGTTGGGGTGGGCGTAGGCTCCACAGTTGGGGTGGGCGTAGGCTCCACAGTTGGGGTGGACGTGGGCGAAGCTGTTGGCGGTGGCACAGGCGCATTTTTTTCATACAAGTTCAATGTGGCGTTACCCATAGTAGCGGTGGCTGGGTTCACTTGGCTTGCGGTGCTTCCTGTGCCGTTAAACCATGCATTGCCAGCACCCAATGTGGGCGCGGTTCTGTTGTCTGCCGTAAGAATATCTTTATAGGGTACTTGATATGTTTTGGCAGGCTGGGCATAGTTGTCTGCCAGCACGTAATAGTTTAATGTAAATGTGCGCTTTTGCGGTACTGCGGTTTTTACAATATCCGTATTTTCCACGTTGCACAAAGCGGTCGCAATATATCCATCGTCCACATCCATATTTGCGGGCAATTGAAAATCGCTTCCTGTGGCACATTCATAGCCGTTGTCTATTTCGGCCAGCATATAGTATTCGCCACTGAACCACGCTTCTCCATTCGTAAGTACTTCACTGGCACGGAATGTATATTGCGCACCGTTCAGTTGCGTGCCCTCTGCCGTGGCAACGGTTGTATAAGAGTCGCCTTCCTTTTTCACAAGGGAAAGCTTTTTAACCCATCTTTGCGTGTTGTTACCCACCAAATTGGCGGTAAAAGATATGGGATCTGCTGTAAACTGAATTTGTGTGCCGTCGGTATCCTTGTTTAACACACCTTGGGCTACCATGCTCGAATTTGGCTTTAGGCCGTTGGGTAGTTTGGTTAAATCCACGCGATAATCCACGCTACCTGGGTTTGCTTTTTTTGCTTCCAAGGATAGCGTATACTTTCCATCCGCTGCGGATTCAAACAGCTTGTCCTGTTCCTCATACGGTGTCCAAAGCTCAAATTTAGCACCGGGCACGGGCTTGCCGTTGGTGGTAGATACACTTACGGGCAAATCTCCGCGGTATTTTACATACACGGTTACGTTGGCATCTATGCTGTTGCCCATATCATCCGTATAGGTGAATGTGGGTGCATACGTGCTGGGCTGGTCTATTTCAACGCCGCTGCCGTGGTTGTCGTATACAATATCACCGGGAGCTACGCGAGTGCCCATGTCGTAAATTTCAACATTCGATTTTAGGCTTTCTATCAATTGTGCCTCGGTTTCCACCGGCGTTTTTTGCCACCACATTTCTACCTCGGTATCTATTTTAGTAAGATCCGATCTTTGCTTCACAATATTGATTGTGCGCACAAAGGTTGCAATATCGCCATCGTTGTTGGGCTCTGTTGTATAGGTAATGGTGTAAACACCGCGTGTGTTTGCATTCACAAAGTTGAAAGCGCTGCCCGCTCCAAAGTTTGCTCTGGCGAAAGTGCCCCGTTTGTACAGGTTTCCGCTTGGATCCAGTTGGGCTGTTTGATAGTATACATTTGTAAAATCTGTTCCGGAAAATTCTTTGATTGTGGGGGTACCTCCATCCATTGGGGTAAACTCCACTTTTAAACTTGCCAGCTTCAAATCTACCGTAAAATCATCATATGTGATTGCCTTGTCCCAATAGCCGTAGTCTGCCATATCTGTGGAAGTCGATTTATATGCTACGGTTATCTCTGGCTGCATATCCGCTTCCGTGGGGTTCACAGTAATATCCGAATTTACCCCGCGCAGCACAGGCTCTAGGCTTTTGCGCAGCATAATTGCCGCAGTGTTGGCTTTGTGGCTGTTGAATGTATTGTCAAAGTAATACAGCGTTTGGCCAAAGGCTGTTTGCCCAAATTCTATGTTATTTCCCGGTGCTACAGTAGGCAGTTCAAAAGGAAAATACATTTCCAATGATTCGCCGGATGCGAATGTGGGAGAAATAAATTTGAATGCGGTAACAGAGACCCATCCCCCGGAAGGTGTGCTGCTGCCATCCCATAGCTGCCATGTGATGGGGCCGCCGCTGGGTATTGTCATTTCGCTGCCGCTAAGCTCTGCGTACACGCCCGTTGGGCCAGTGGGTATCGCTTGCGTTGTATAGTATATGTCGGTGCCCGCCGCCGGTTTTTCCGAAATGGTGGGTGCATCGGTTAGCGTTGCGCGCCAATACTGCTGACGGGGCAACACAAAGTAGGAAGTGGCATTGGCAAAGTTGTTACTTGTACCGTTGAAAACTTTGTACAAAAATTGCTCGTTTGTGCTGCCCGCTCGCAATTGGGGCACAGATGCCGGGTTGTTTACGCTGTATGAAACATATCGGTTTGCACCTGCATCGGTACGCACAGCCGCAAAATCCGAAACCATGTTGGCAGGTGTGTTTACGGAAACAGTTACCGTATTAAAACCGTCGGGATAAAGCGAACGAGACATATTTGCCAGCGAAAAGTTTCCCGAGATAGCGGCTGGCGTGTCTGTGGATTGTGCGGCGGTGGCGCTGGTGTATGTGGTAGCCGCATTTGCGTGCCATGAATTCAGATATATATTGGTTGCGGCAAAATTTGCAGACACTCCATTTTTGGCGGTCAAAGGCACATCCACCTTCAGGTATACTTCCAGCGCGCCCTTGTTTTGCACTAGCCATACATCCCCGTTGGATCCATCGTGTATCTTTACTTCCACAATTTTGCTGCCATCCGGCTGTTGGACTATTTTGTTTATGTTCGCTTTTATGGTTTTGCCCAGCAAATCGGTAGAGGCTCCACGCAACGTGAGAACAGAATCATCATGCACGTCAAATATAGCGGGCACCGTGAAATAAAACACAGGGTCTGGGTATAGTGCGGTAGTGCCGGGGTTCTTGTAGTCTGTGCGCAATGTAGAGGAAAAAGGATAGCTGCTGGGTTGCATGGTGGCGCGCATATAAAACGAATCGCCAGGTGCTGTTTGAGACAGCGTTGTTGTATCGCCGGGGTTTGCCACCACCATCACTTTGTTAACCGGATAGATAGCGGCATCCAAAGTGAGATTGTCGTTTGTGGTAACATTGCCAGCAAGGCTTAGCTTTGCTTTGGTAGGCTCTTTTACAGAACCGCCTACCACATCCACTTTAAATGTATCTGCGGTGCCATCTCCTGTAAATCCATTGGTTACGCCCACAAACTGAAACAGATATTGGTTACCGTAAGTGTAGGGGGAAGAACCGTTTCGGTTTACCTTCGACAATCCGTTTACCGTAAATTGCATCGTTAAATCGTCATAACCCAACCCCAATTCAATGATTTGACCGGGATTGTATTTTACGCCTTTGTATGTTACGGAGGTATAATCCGTAACGTTGGAAAGAAGGACGGGCAGGCGCAACTGCGTCAATTTTACCGCGGGCGGTATGGAAACGGTGTAGGTAATATCTCTTTTGGTGCCCGTGTTGGTTTCCATGGAAAACAGCTCTTGATAATAGAGCGAACCCGGATAGCGGTCTCTTGCAGAGCTTTCGTATTTTTGAGAGTTGGGCTCTATATACGGGCTGGATTGATAAGTTGTGCGCTTCAGCAGCTCCACAACCACAGTGTCTAGGTTTGCGGTTTCCGCCGTTACTTTCATAAGGGTTTGGCTGTTGTTGTTGTAAACAGACAATACATCTTGCGGTTGAGACTGGCCTGCCACTGCATTGTATTGTTTGCCGGACAGCACAGGCCCGCGGCTGTTAATTTGGTAGTTAAAATCAATCCCCAGACCAACTTGCGCTGTGGTATCTCTGAAATCAATAGCGGGGTTAATGGTGTTTCCCGCTACTACAGCAGGCTGAAAAGCGCTGGTTGTTTCCACAAGAAAAGTGTAGCCGCCATACGTGCCTGCCACCACAGAAGCCAGCATGTTGCTGCTTTTTGTTGTGTAGGTCAGTTTGTTTCCAGTATCCAGTGTGCTGCCATCGGCATATTTAAATGTAACGGGAGAAGTGCCTGCACTTTGCCACTGCGCATAAGTTTTGGTAACACCACCCGAAGTAATTCGCACATTGGAAAAATCCCATGTTACTTGATCCACAATTATTTTTGTGCCTGCGTTTGTTAGGTTCTTAAAACTGCCCAGAGAATACGATAAATGCATTTTGCTGGTATTTGCACCCTGCACCAAAAACCCCGGTTCTATCATTTTATATTGATACACAAAGGTGTTGGCATCGTTAAATTTTGCCGTTGCAGTTGTTTCGCTGCTGTCCATAACTGTAGATGAGATATTTTCCACGCTTTCAAGCTCGGCAGTTACTTTCAGGTTTTCGTTTGGATACGCCTTGTCCACAAGCGCTTCAAATACCAACGGTACATCCAGAGTTGTTGCCGTACCCGGTATTTTGTATACAATCGTGCCAAAGCCGTTTGGCATAGGTGTATCTGTGGTAAGCGTGCATTGGTCGGGCGCTGTTCTATAGGCAGTATCCAGCTTAAAACCGCTGGTTGTGTCGCTATTGTAGTAGGGCCCCGGGTTTCCATACGTTATTTTCAGGTTATAATATTCGGGCTGGCTGGTGGATAAATCTAGCTTTATATTCAGCTTTCCGCTGTTATTGGCCAGTATTTGAGCATTGGGGTTGTCCCATGTCATTTCAATATTCTGGGTTGCGTCTGTTTCCATAATGGGTATGTTCATAGATGCATTTGATGTTACATCCATAACAAGGGAAGAGGATACATCGGCCTTTTCAGACGAAAATACCACATGCGCAAGCTGGCTGCCATGCTCTGGTTCGGTTGCTTTATTGAAAGGGATTGATAAAAGAACATCTCCGCTTTGCGCATTTTCGGCAATGTAGAAAGAGACGCGGAGGTTAAATATCTGTTCCCCATTTGCATCCAGCATAGGTTGCTGCGTATCGTTCAAAGCGGGCACTTGCTCCACTGTTACATTTTGTGCGCCCTGTGCCAATGTGGCCGTCAAAATACTTTCTGCACTGGCGGGGGATTTTGGAAGTGTAAAATAATTTGCACCTGTATTTTCCACTAGAATGCTAATGTGCGTTCCCGATGCCTGTTGCGCATCGTTTATTGTGTAGGATGCCTTTATATCCAGTGTGGTATCTTGTTCTTCATCTATATTAAAATGCGAGATGTCTTGGCTAAGGTAGCCAAGTGCGCTTAACGCAACACCGGAACCGGCGGGCGCTGCATCTGTATAAACTGCGTGTACAGTGGTGTTCTCTTCCACATTTGCCCATGCATTGGTGTCCCAACCTGCAAAGGTTTTGCCTTCGGGGGCGGGAATGGTGGAGTGGTCGGGCTCGGTGGCACTTTGCCCTGCTTCCACTGTTTGCGCACTGCCAATTATATTTTCCGCAAAATCAAAAAAAGCAACGGTAAACATTTGCTGCTCTACCGATGTATCGGCTTCGTCTGCATTTTCGCCATTCTCTGCGGACGCTATGCTTGCGCTGGCACTTTGCTGTTCGCCTACGTCCATAGACAAATTGTCGGCAGATGCATTCGCGGAAATTTGCAATGCAGATGCATCTTGGGTTGGTTCGCCAGTGCTTTCCTCGGGCGTATTCAACGCTTCGGAAGGCGCAGATACCACCGAAGAATCTGCTTCAGTGCCCTGTGGCGGTTGATCCGCATAGGAATGCATGGAAAAACCCGTTAAAAGCGTTACGCAAATCATAATTGCTACCGCTCTCATAAAATGTTTTTTACGAACTTTCTGTTTTTTATGTTTCATATCGTCTCATCTTTCTATCTGACACAATCAGACAAGTGTTCTATTCGCTTTATTAGGCAATATGACGCTTGTTTGCTATCAAAATAAATACTTGGTATAAATGCCATACTTTCGAATAGTCGTATCTATTCGATTAAAAATGCTATTTATTTTTATAATAATACCATAAAAACTTGTGAATTGCAACTGTAAAATAGCTGTTTTGGTGCAATACAATGCCAATTTTGAGGCTTTTTTGCTTGAGTTTGTTTGTATAGGATAAATTAAATTTCATTTCCCAAACGGAGCAAACTGGTATCATGCAAATTTTGTTATAAGTTTACAGGAAAAAACCAATACCACTTGAGAAAAAATACGTACCGTTGTAAAATGATGCTAGATGCTAATGGAAAAAAATGATATGGTGGATGAAACTATGTATCAGCGGACGGATTCGGGAACAAGTGTAGAGCGTCAGCTTTACATATTGTCTATTTTATCGCAAAGCACAAAGGGATATACCCTACAGGAAATGATAGAGCAACTGGAGCGTGTGGGTATAGATGCAACCCGGCGCATGGTGGCGCGGGATATGGATAGTATTTCCCGCAACTTTTATGTTTACGAAGAAACGCAAGACAATCAAACCATATACAAGGCAGATAAATATGCTGCAGCGCATATGGATTTTTCTATCTCTCAAATGATATCGTTGTACTATATCAAGGAAATTTTAAAGTCCAACCGCAAGCTGAATATTTCGCGGGAAGCGGAGGAAATTATAGATAAAATACTGGGGCAAATGCCTGCCCTTTCCCAAGCGGCGCTGGGCGAGGTGCAAAGCATGATAAAGGTGGCGCCCTCGTATCCTTCCAGCGAAAAAAATGTGGACGAGGCCATTTTGGAGCAGGTGCGCACTGCCGCGGTGGATAAAAAAAGGCTGAATGTGGAATACACTTCTTTTTACACTGGGGAAACCACCCAGCGGCCTTTCGACCCCTATGTGCTGGAGGTGCGCGGCGGGTGCTGGCATGTAATTGGCTGGTGCCACATTCGCAATTCTGTGCGCGACCTTCGCATTTCACGTATTACCAGCGCGCAGCTTACCGAAGAGACATTTGAAATTCCCAAGGGATTTTACGAAGAGTATAAACGCACGCGGTTTCACAACCTGTCTGGCGGTACGGTGTACAACATAGAGCTGGAATTTACCGGGCATGCGGCAAAGCTGGTGCGCGAATACCATGCGGATATGGCAGACAGCCTGCAAGATACGCAAAACGGACTGCTGTTTAAAAAGCGTGCGGCACTAACGCCCGACCTGATGCAGTGGGTGCTGATGTTTGGCGCGGGTGTGCGGGTGTTGGCTCCGGAAGAGCTTGCAAATGAAATTGTGGACGAAGCGGCGCGAATTATAAAACGATACGAGGGGACAAACGATGGTACAGCGTGACATACTGGGCAATATTGCGCCCGACTTCAAGCGAGACAACCAAACGCAAGAGCAGTACATAGAAGAAAAGAAAAATGCCACTGTAGAGTATATAAAAGACTATGTAACAGGCAGTTGCATGGGCGGCATTGTGCTGGGGATATCCGGCGGGGTGGACAGCTTTTTGGCGGGGGCGCTGTGTGCGCTGGCGCTGAAAGAACTGAACAAAACGCTGCGGCTGGTGATATTGCCCAACGGTGTGCAGGCGGACTATGCGGATGCCGAGCAATGCGTGGCGCAAATAAAGGCGCTGTACCCTGCCGCCATAGCGGATACGGTATCCATAGCGGGGGGCTACAGGGCAGCCCTTGCAGATTTGGAAGGCGCAGCAGGTTTTTCGCAAGACACCTATACACTGGCAAATTTGCAGCCACGGCTGCGCATGATGTATCAATACGCGCTGGCAAAGGATTTGCTGGTGGCGGGTACGGACAACGCTGCGGAAGCGATTACCGGATTTTTTACAAAGTATGGAGATGGCGGTTCGGATGTGAACCCCCTGCAAGAGCTGGTGAAGGATGATATATATCGCATGGCAAAGCTGTTGGGTGCGCCCAAAGCGGTAATGGAAAAAAGCCCCGCTGCGGGGCTGGGTATTTCGGAGGATGACGAAAGCGAGCTGGGGCTGAAATACAAAGATATTTGCGCCTATTTGAAGGGGTATGCCATCAATGCTGCCGAGACACAAACGCTGGAAGGTATTTACACCCGCTCTATGCACAAGCGCGCTATGCCTGCCAGTATGCGGGATTTGTACCAGCATACAGAGACATTCAGCTTGGTGGTGGTAGACTTGGTGCAGGATTTTATAGATGGAACGCTTGCCTGCCAAAATGCGGCACAAGCACTGGAAAATAGTCTGCGTGTGATAAACAAATATCCGCAAAGCCAAGTGCTGTATATAAAGGATTGCCACCCCCAAAACCATTGTTCGTTTGAAGAAAATGGCGGCAGATGGCCGGTACATGCGGTGGAGGATACCCCAGGTTCGTCCTTTCCACAGGCGTTTTATACGCAAATAAAAAAGACCACAAACACACCAATTGCGCACTACAATGTGTTTAAAAAGGGAACGGACCCCAAAAAAGAGCAGTATTCCGCATTGGATGCGCAGAATGAAACATTTGGCAGCCTGAAGCAGAACCTTGCCCCGCACGTGGTGGTGGCGGGCGCGGCCACAGAATATTGTGTGCTGCACACCGTAAAGGATTTGATGAAAGAGGGTTTTCGGGTTACGGTGCTGAAAAACTGCTTGGCCTATGTAGAGGAAAGCACACACCGTGCGGCGCTGGAGCAAATTGCGCAAGCCGGTGCCCATATAAAATAAATTTTGGCGGAATGGCATATGAAACGACTTTCCGCATACTGCCCGTACTATAAAACAGCAGAATAAGCAATTTACTAGAAGGAGCCGACAGATGGATATTTTTAAGTATGTAGATGAGGTTGTAGAGTATTATCAGGGAATTCAATATAGATATAAGGATCTTGCTTCCCAGCTAAAGGACATGTTTGAAGCCATTGTGGTGGCAAATTCGGAATTTACGCTGGCGATATCCTGCCGCGTGAAAGAGGCGGAAAGCGTGAAGGAAAAGCTGATACGCAACAGCTACTATCGTCTGCATACCAGCAAGGAAGAAATTGTGGCAAATGTGCAGGACATTGTGGGATTGCGGATAGAGTGCAAATTTACAGAGGACGAAACTTATGTGTATTCTTTAATAGAAAAGCTGTTCTGCAATACAGACGATCAAATTTACTATTACCACGAGGACTACCCCAAAATGCGCCTAAAGCTGACGGACAAGCAGCCCACAAAGCAAAAAAACGGGTTTGATATTTATAAATTGGACGGGCGCTTTGAAGATAAGGATGGGGACAAAGACATACGCATTAACTTTGAAGTGCAAATAAAATCTATGGTAAATATGTTTTGGGGCGAAATAGAGCACAAAATTATTTACAAAAACCCCAGCTACTTTATGGTGGAGCAGCCTGTCATAGAATCTATGATGTCCATAAAAGAAAACCTAAACCTAGTGGATCACCAGCTGCACAAGCTGTACAAGCGATACAAGCGGGAAGATAATTCTCGTCTTAGCTATAGAAAGGAAAATATAGAGAGCATTCTAAGCAAGCTGATACACGATACCTTTGCCCGCAAAATGAAAAATGAGCTGGGCTTTATTGTGCAATTTAAAGAAACCTGCGATAGCATGGTGGAATATATTTTTGTGGTGAACAACGCTGCGCAAATGGAAGACTATGGCCGCGTGATGATGGAAACCTTTTTCCTTACGGGCAATGTGGCCAAGGATGAAATTTCCTTTCGCGAACCCATTACGCTGGAGCGGGAACTGGACACAGGCGATCCCTTTATAGATACCATTGGGGTAACCATACAAAAGCTGATAAATGTGGATTTCAACTGGCACCTTTACTTTGTTATTTTGTTTGAGGTGGAGCGCGGCAAAAAGGTGGACAGTTTGGAAACCTATCTGCGCTATTATAAGGGCAGGCTAACCGCGCATGCGGGCATGAACCGCCTAGAGGAGGTTTTCCCTGCGGAAATAGCACAAAAAATACGTGTGGATTTGCTAAACGAAATGGGGTATGTATTCCGCCGACATGCAGATATTGGTCTGCTGTATACAAACGGTATCAAAGAGCTGGCGCGTGCGCTGAAAAAAACAGTGGGTAATATTGTAAAGGATAAACCGGACTGGAATAAGGAAAAATCCATTTACTTCCTGTACCTAAACAACTGTGTGAATTTTGATTAGACAATAGGCAACAAGAGGTGGGTGCGCAATGGATATGCAAATTACGTTTTTGGATCACAGCGGCTTTTTGGTGGAACTGGGCGGGCGTTGCCTGATATTCGACTACAGCAACAACGCGCCTGCGCGTGGAAAAAGCGGCCTTTCCGGGGGCGTGATAAACCCACAGTTGCTGCGGGACAAAGAGGTGTATGTCTTCGTGTCCCATCGCCATGCCGACCACTATACCCCCGCAATTTTTAACTGGCGCAAGGAAATTGCAAACCTGCACTATATCATTTCTTCGGATGTGGCGGTGCAAGAAGATGTACACTATGTACAGCCCAACCGGGAATATGCCATAGGTGGCATTCACATTCGCACCTACAAATCTACCGACGAGGGCGTGGCGTTTTTGGTAACTGTGGATGGATGCGCCATTTACCACGCGGGCGATCTAAACTGGTGGCACTGGCAGGGGGAGCCCAAGGAGTGGAATGAGGCGATGGGGCAGGATTACGCACGGGAAATAGATTTGTTACAAGGTGTGCAAATAGACGTGGCGTTTGTGCCGGTGGATCCACGGCTGGGGCAAGACATGCTGCGGGGGCTGGACTATTTGATGCACACGGCGAAGGTGTCGCACGCCATACCCATGCACTTTTGGAACAAAGCGAGCAAAGTGGCGGAGGCGTTTTCGTCCCCTTTGTGCCAGCCCTATGCGGGGCGACTGATGCAGCCAATGAAGCGTGGGGAAGGGCTGGCACTGAGGGTGTAGTGTTGCGTTTTGTGTGAAAACAGTACAGATTGCTGTGCTAGAAGAAAAACCGGAAAAGGAAACCTTATGAAAAAAGCAATTTTATTTGTTCTATCTGTAGTTTTATTGTGTTTTATTTTTGTTACTGCATGTAACCAGTCGAGGTTGCCAACAGCATATGAACTATGGAAGGATGCCGATGTTCAAAATGAACTGAATGGGGAAAATGATGATATTGACAAAGGTATACTTGTTGATTCCCTTACTCAGGCTTTTGGGGAAGATCATATATATAGAGTGCAGGCAGGTACCAGTTACGAAACCGGCGAAGTCCCTATTTTTTTAATTACGCTTTACGGCAGTGTCCTGGAAGAACAATGGTATACTGAAATCATTGAAAAGCTACATAAATATGTGGAATCAAACAAGTTTGAGAAAATGGGGGACTCTATTTGGATTTTTAAAACTTTGTTAAGTTGGAATCCCGAGGACGCTGAAAAGCACAAATATTCAAAAGAATATATTAACTTGAGTGAGATTTCATTACTAATTGATAATGGAAAGTTGCATACATCTATCATACAGCATGCCGAATACTACGAAGGATGGAACTCAGCCGTAGAAGCAGAGAAAAAATTAGATTCTCACTACAACATCTACAGGAAGATTTTCGAGAAATATGATCTTCCGCGAGATGCCTTTGAGGATAAATTACTTGATTTAGAAGAAAAGTATGGGCTACACGAACAATAAGGTTCAACCTAAAAACGAATCGTTAAAAAGGAGCTAACTCAGATATTGTCTAAGGCAGCCCCTTCCGGTTTTTTACCACTTTATACTATTCACTCATTGAAAACACTAATAGGAAAAGAGGTATTTCTTTCTATTGTGTTTGGTATTAGGATTTACGCCTAATAAAGTTGTTGTCGTCCAGATCGCGAAAGGCTTCGTTTAGTTCTTCGCGTGTGTTCATTACTATGGGGCCTCTCCATGCAACACTTTCCTTTAGCGGGGGCGCCATCATCAGCAGGAAGCGCACGCCCTTTTCGCCGGCCTTCACATGCAGCTTTTCCCCCTTGGTAAACAGCAGTGCCCGCCGTCGTTTATATTCTGTTTGTTCATCCTCTTCAAATGCGGCGGCACCCTTGTATATGTAAACAAACAGGGTTTCCTTTGCATTTGTGGAAAACTCCCACATTTTGTTTGCATACAGCCGTACATCCAAATAGGTTACCGGCACATGTTTGCCCTGAAATGCACCATGATTGCTTTTGTAATGCCCGGCCACTATTTTTATTTGTGCGCCTGTTTCTTCTACAATAGGGATATCCTCTGCGCAAATGTTGCCATAAGCGGGATCTGTCATTTTTTTGCTGGCTGGCAGGTTTACCCACAGCTGTGCGCCTAGCATATGCGGGCTAGCCTGTGGAATTTCCTGATGGATAATGCCGCTGCCCGCTGTCATCCATTGGCAGTCTCCATCGCCAATGTGGCCTTTGTTGCCCAAGCTGTCGCTGTGTTCAATTTCTCCATGAATGAGGTAGGTTACAGTTTCTATGCCCCTGTGCGGGTGCCAGGGAAAGCCTTTTACATAGTCGTTTGGGTCGGTAGAGTCGAAAGCATCCAGCATCAAAAATGGGTCGAAATCCTCTACTGTGTTGTGGCTTAGCACCCGTCTCAGTTTTACGCCCGCGCCGTCCTGTGTGGACATGCCCGTTACCTCTTGCTTTACACTTCTATATGCATCCATAGTGCCCCTCCTGTACAGGTATATACCACAATGAGTATGGCTCGTTGTATTCTGCTGATAAAGTCATATTACACGAAGTAATACTACAATAAACGTTGGGTGATGGGGATAAACAAGTGTGCCGCAAACTGGCGCTACTGCCCTTGACCGTAACAATGGCACTGTGCTATAATTCAGTCACTAAAATAGACGGGAGAGGCCAATGCGTAAATTTTCTTGCTAAAGTACAATTTGATAGCCGTGGAGTGCAGGCGGGCTTTGCTTGCGGTGGCGGCAATTTGCAGGAAAGTTTTGCGTGTTTTTTTATAGATAAATTCTTCATGCCCTAGGTGTGATAAATACGATTCCTATTATCAATAGAGATTGCGGATTTTGCTGCAATCTCTATTTGTTTTTGAAAGGAGCAAATATTTTATGGCAATGATACATGTAAAAGAATTGTCTTTTTACTATGATGGCAGCTACGATACCATTTTCAACAATGTTTCCTTCCAGATGGATACCAACTGGAAACTGGGGTTTGTTGGGCGAAACGGACGCGGAAAAACCACGTTTTTAAAGCTGCTGATGGGGGAGTATGCCTACAAAGGTAGCATTAGCAGCCCAGTGCAGTTTCAGTACTTCCCCTTTCCGGTTCAGAACGAATGGGACACTGCGTTGGAGATAGTGCAGGGAATATGCGGAAGTGAGCTGTGGCAAATAAAGCGAGAAATGGCGCTGCTGGAGGTGGAGGAGGATGTGCTGCATTGCCCATTTGGCACGCTTTCTGGCGGGGAAAAAACCAAAGTGTTGCTGGTGGCGCTATTTTTGCAGAACAATAAGTTCCTGCTGATAGACGAGCCTACCAACCATTTGGATACGGCAGCGCGGGCACTGCTGGCACGCTACCTAAACAACAAAAAGAGCTTTATACTGGTGTCTCACGATAGGTTGTTTTTGGATGGCTGTGTAGACCATGTGCTTTCTATCAACAAAGCGGATATACAGGTGCAACGCGGCAATTTTTCCACCTGGCAGGAGAATAGAAGTAGGCAGGACGGCTTTGAACGTATGCAAAATGAGAAGCTGAAAAAGGACATTCATCGTCTGGATGCGGCGGCAAAGCGCACGGCAAACTGGTCGGATAAGGTGGAGAAAAGCAAACGGGGAGAGCGCGTGGCAGGGCTGCGGCCGGATAGGGGAAACATAGGCCACAAGGCTGCTAAAATGATGAAACGCAGTAAAACCACAGAAACACGCAGGCAAAAGGCGGTGGAAGACAAAGCGGGTCTGCTGAAAAATGTGGAAACTGCGGAGGAACTGTTCTTTCAACCATTGCGCTACCATACGGACAGGCTGGCGCAGGTGGAAAACTTGGGTGTGGCCTATGGCGGGCGCGTGGTGGTGCAGGGGCTGAACCTAAGTGTTGGGCAGGGCGAACGCATTGCACTGACAGGTAAAAATGGCTGCGGAAAAACCTCTGTATTGAAGCTGTTTGCAGGGCTGGATGTACCGCACACGGGCGAAGTGCGCTTGAGCAGCAGGCTGGTGGTTTCGTATGTGCCGCAAAACACTTCCTTTTTGCGGGGCGGGCTGGGGCAATACGCACAGCAGTGCGGTATAGACGAAAGCCTGTTCAAAGCCATGCTGCGCAAGCTGAATTTCGAGAGAGTGCAATTTGAAAAAGACATGGCAGAGCTAAGCGAGGGGCAACGGAAAAAGGTGTTGCTGGCACGCAGCCTTTGCCAGCAGGCGCATTTATACATTTGGGACGAGCCGCTAAACTTTATAGATGTATTGTCCCGCGTGCAAATAGAGCAGGCCATAGCGCGCTCCCTGCCCAGTATGTTGTTTGTGGAGCACGATATTGCCTTTGTGCAGGAACTTGCCACCCGTGTGGTACGGATGTAAAGGGGAGAGAAGATTAAAAATTTTCTTTCTCAATAGGAATGGGCTGGGTGCCTGTAGCAACAACTGTTACGGCATCTTGGCCTAAATCAACTTTCACAGCATACATGCCTTCGCTGCCCGGCTCCGGTTTGCGAGCAATGAATTCGGTGGTGCTGCCATCCGCATTTTTGCGGGTGAAAACTTCGTGCTTTGCACCATAAGCCCTATGCTGAAAGGTTCCGCTGGAATCTTCAAAAGTATAAATATCAAAATTCGGAATCACATTGTGGCTTTCTTCGGTATAGCTTTTCTCGTTGCTTGCTGCATCTTCGGTTAAAAAATTGAGAGAGGAACTAAGAAATTCCATAGGCTGCCCATATCGCTTATCCATTTCAAATGCCTTGGGTGCGTTGGAAAACACAATTTCAAATTTGGCTTCATTAGATGGCAAGGGGCTAGATGATGTGGAAACAGACGTAGATAAAAGAGCGGAGGGATATACAGTTTGAGTGGAACGATTCACAGTAAACGGAAAAAAATTTGCCAACAATGATAGTGAAACAAGAAATAAACACAAAATGGAATTCATTTGGTTACCTCGCTTTTTTAAAAGAGAATGGAGGGAAAAGGTTATATATGTAAATTATAAAATAGAATTCATAAAAAAGCAAAGCATTTGCATAGGCACTGCAATACAAGTGGTGGTATATTTTCTGTAAGTGGTGGTTGCTTCTGCCCGCAGATAGTCGTATGATAAGAAAGAACTACAGTCGGCATTGATTTTTTGTACGAAAACAAGTATAATCCAATTGAATTTATGTGGACAGTAAGGTACGTATTTATAAAATGATTCGCAATGCGCACTAGGGGGAAAAGAAATGGTAGATTTGAGTAAAGTACAGCAGCTTTTGGCAATGGTATGCCCGCACGACCCGGAAGAGATTACGCTGGACAAGCATTTGGTAACAGATTTGGATTTGGATTCCTTCGGCTTGATGGATATGGTTATTGCGTTTGAGGATGAATTTTCTATAGAAATACCGGATAGGGACTTGCGGTTATTTAGCACCGTAAGCGATGTGGTAAACTATATAGAGCAAAAAAACGCAACAGGCATGGTGGTACAGGCATAATTTGTTTAGAAACAGAATAGTTTTCGTGAAAAAGCGCCTTCCAGCTTCGTTTTGTGTGGAAGGCCTTGTTGTTTTCGTACTGTTCTGTATCCAAAATCAGTTTGACAGTGTAAACAAGGTGTGAAAAGATATTTCTATCTGCTGCATAGAGTGGTATGATACTGAATAGCGATAGAAAAAAGAGGAAATGCAAATATGGCAGGATTTATAGAATTTACGGATGTAAGCAAAACGTACAAAATGGGCGAAGTGACCATAAACGCAGTGGACAATGTAACCTTTACGATAAATGAAGGGGAATTTTGCGTAATTGTGGGGCCTTCGGGCGCGGGAAAAACCACCATACTGAATATGCTGGGCGGCATGGATAGCGCCAGCAGCGGGCACATACTAATGGACGGCACAGAGGTTTCCGCAATGAACCAGAAGCAGCTTACCACCTACCGCCGTTACGATGTGGGATTTGTATTCCAGTTCTACAATTTAATACAAAACCTAACCGCGCTGGAAAATGTGGAGCTGGCTTCCCAAATATGCCGCAATCCGCTGGATGCAGAAACGGTAATGCAGGAAGTGGGGCTGTCCCATCGCATGAACAACTTTCCCTCCCAGCTTTCCGGTGGAGAGCAGCAGCGCGTGGCCATTGCGCGGGCACTGGCGAAAAACCCAAAGCTGCTATTGTGCGATGAGCCCACTGGCGCATTGGATGATGAAACGGGAAAATCTATATTGCACTTGCTGCAAAACACCAATCGCAGCTCCAATATGACGGTGATAGTGATTACGCACAACTCTGCTATTACGCAAATGGCAGATCGCATTATAAAGATCAAAAATGGTGGGGTTGCAGATGTGCGAACCAATGCCAACCCCGCATCTGTAGATAGCATAGAGTGGTAGGCGGCCACTAATTAGAGGCATCCAAACATGAAATCCGTATTGATACGAGAACTCTTTTTAGAAATAAAATCTACACTGGGTCGTTTTATTGCCATTTTTGCAATTGTGGCGCTGGGTGTGGGTTTTTTTGCTGGCCTTCGGGGCACCACGCCAGATATGAAAGACACTGCGGATGTCTACTATAAAGAAAATAACATGATGGACATTCGCTTGCTTTCCACCATGGGCTTTACAGAAGACGATGTTGCCGCTTTAAAAGAGCAGCCGGGCATACAGGCGGTACAGCCTACCTATAGCACAGATGCATTGGTGGATATGGCGGGCGTTACCCGCGTGGCCAAGGTGCATGCAATGGATATTTCCCTGTCGGCGGATGACCCGCGCAATATGAACAGGCCAGTGCTGGTGGAGGGCAGATGGCCGCAGCAAAGCGGCGAATGTTTGCTGGATGCCCATGCCTCCACAATGGCTGCTGCTGCAAACATTGGCGATACCATCACCATTTCTGCCGACAATGAGCAAAGTACGCAGGATTTATTTGGCACAAAGCAATTTAAAGTGGTGGGCATGGTCAATTCCCCCTACTATATTTCCTTTCAACGCGGCAATACCAGCATTGGCAATGGAAAAATATCTGCCTATATCATTGTGCCGCAGCAGGATTTTGCTTCGGAGTATTACTTGGAATTGTTTGCCACGGTTGATGGCGCGGCGGCATTGCCCAGCTATTCCGATGCATACAAGGATTTGATTGCGTCATATATGGATGCGCTGCAACCCTTTGCGGATGAACGCGCTGCGTTGCGCTACCAGCAGGTGCAGCAGGAGGGCAACGAAAAGATTGCGGATGCACAGGCAGAGCTGAATGATGCCAAGCAGAAGCTGGCGGATGGTAAAAAAGAATTTGCAACTGCACAGCAGGAATTTGCAGATGCGCAGAAAAAATTTGCGGATGGCAAGGCGGAGGCAGAGCAAAAGCTGGCGGATGCGCGGCAGGAAATTGCAGATGGCGAAAGCAAAATTGAAACTGCCGGAAACGAAATAGCCGCAAACGAAGCAAAGCTGAACAATGGCGAAGCGGACTATGCCAGCAGTCAAAAGGAATATGAGGATAAAATTGCCACGGGGCAGGCCGAGATAGATGCGGCAATAGCTGCGCTGGCACCCCAAAAGGAAGCCTATGAAAAGGCGGCAAAAGAACTGGCAACGGCGCAGCAGCAGTATAGCGATTTGCTGGTGCAAATAGAGCAGCTAACGCAGGCGGGCATGCTGGAGCAAGCGGCAGCATTGCAGGCGCAGGCCGATAAAATAAAGCCAGAGCTGGATACCAAACAAAACGAACTGGCCGCCGCAGCGCAGCAAATTGGCGCGGCACAGGCGCAGATAGATGCGGCACAAGCCACTCTGGACGCGGCGAAGGCGCAGGGCGGTGAACAACTGGCGCAGGCCAGAGCCACGTTGGACGAGGGCTGGGCAAAGCTTCGTTTGGGCAAAGCGCAGCTGGCGCAGGCCAAGCAGGATTTGGCAAAGGGCAAGGAAACCTATGCGGAAAAAGAAGCAGAGGCAGAGGAAGAGATAGCCAGCGCGCAAGCAAAGCTGGATGATGCGCAATTGAAGCTGGATGATGCACAAAAAGAGCTGGCGGATGGGCAAAAGAAAATTGACGATGGCAATGCGAAGCTGCAGGACGCCCGGCAGAAGCTGGCCGACCTGAAACCTACGGAATGGTATGTGCTGGACAGAAATACCAACCCCGGCTATGTGGGCTATGGCTCGGATGCGGATAGGATTGCTGCCATTTCCACGGTGTTCCCAATATTCTTTTTTTTGGTGGCGGCACTGGTGTGCCTTACCACAATGACACGCATGGTGGAGGAACAGCGCACGCAAATAGGCGTTTTGAAGGCGTTGGGCTATAGCAAGGCAGCGGTGGCTTCCAAATACATTGTGTATGCTTTGGTTGCCAGCCTGCTGGGAAGTGTTGTGGGGCTGCTGGTGGGTTTTTGGGTATTCCCCACGGCTGTTTTCCATGCCTATGGCATACTGTATACATTGCCGCCCATACGCATTGGCTTTCACTGGGATTTGGCGCTGCTGGCCTCTGGCGCGGCGGTGGCCAGCACTGTGCTGGCGGCATTGGCTGCATGTATCAACGAACTGCAAGCGGTACCAGCACAGCTGATACGCCCCAAGGCGCCCCCCGCAGGCAGGCGAGTGTTCTTAGAGCGCATCCCCGCCATTTGGAAGCGTATGAAATTTACCTCCAAGGTGACAGTACGTAACTTATTCCGTTATAAAAAACGCTTCTTTATGACAATCATTGGCATAGCTGGTTGCAGCGCACTGATGCTTACCGGCTTTGGGCTGAGAGATTCCATTGCGGGCATTGTGTCGCACCAGTTTTCCAGCATACACCATTACGACGCCATGATGACAATAGAGAATGCGGGCAGCGCACAGGCGGATGACGAAATCAACAGTATGCTGAACAAACTGACAGATGA
Source organism: uncultured Christensenella sp. (assembly GCA_964592125.1). GTDB lineage: Bacteria > Bacillota > Clostridia > Christensenellales > Christensenellaceae > UBA5399. Next base: position 15,024 of record CAZQBV010000013.1, on the reverse strand, counting down.
ATTTATTTATGTAGAGCAACCACCCATCACTGCGAAAAAAGCAGGCGATACGGTGGAAGGATACTTGATTGTGCCGGAGGACGCACAGCAGTTGAACCACTTTATTCGCTTCAACACGCGCGAAACCGGACAGCCGGTTGCCTTCCCGCAGCCGGGCAAGGTGGTGGTAACGGAAAAACTGGCAACAACGCTGCATCTACAGCCGGGCGATCGCTTCACACTGGTGAAGGGCGATACAGATCAAACAGAATTGACTGTAGGCGGCATTACGGAAAACTATATTTATAACTATGTATATATAGCGCCGGAAGACTATGCGGCGGCATTTGGGCAGCCGGAATACAAGGAAATATTTTTCAATGTGCATGCCGCGGCGCCGGGCACGGGAAAACCTTTGCTTTCCGAAACGGAAGAAGCAGACCTTTCCACAAAGCTGCTGGATGTTTCGGGTGTGGAATCGGTAGCGTTTACCACCAAAATATCCCGAGATTTTGGCGATATTATGGGTAGTTTGGATTCTGTGGTGTGGATGCTGATACTTTGTGCAAACCTGTTGGCGTTTATTGTGCTGTACAATTTGGTGAACATTAACATAACAGAGCGCATGCGCGAGCTGGCCACCATAAAGGTGCTGGGCTTTTACAACAAGGAAGTGTCGGCTTATGTATACCGCGAAAATATTCTGCTTACCGCCATTGGCATTGTGTGCGGCTTGGTGGGTGGCATTTTCCTGCACCAGTTTGTAATTACCACGGCAGAGGTGGATATGGTGATGTTTGAGCGCAGCATATTGCTGCAAAGCTACCTGTATGCGGTGGCGCTTACCTTTGGCTTTGCTTTTGTGGTGAATTTTATTATGTCCTTCCGGTTGAAAAAAATTAGCATGGTGGAGTCTTTGAAGAGCGCGGAATAGAACATTGTTTCTGGAATGCTGTCACATGATGATGCAAAGAAATTCCATATACGTGCATATTGCGGGATGCATTCCGAAAATAGCTACATGGGCTTTAAGTTTTGATTCAGTCGTTCAACCATCCAAGACAAGCGACTGACGCGGCCAGAGTCTGTTTTGGCACTAAAATACGCCTTAGTATATGTTTTTTTTACGGAGGGAGACATTGCCAAGAAATTTGTATGGGCTGGTTCGTGTGTTTTAAGCAGTTCCGATAGATAATGGATTCGTTCCTCTGTAACCACCTCGGTTTTTTTGGCCTCCCACTGGCCATTGCTTTTGGCTTCCTCAATTTTTGCTCTGCCATAATCGGTCATTATGCCCTGCTGTTCAAGCTTCTCTACGATTGCTTTATTTTTATCCGACCACTTGCTGCTCTTCCTGCGGACAGAGAAATATTTGATATATGTGGTATCGTCTACACGCTGCATTTGGCCATCAATCCAACCAAAACAAAGTGCTTCTTCCAACGCCTCAGTTGCCTTCACTGTGCTGGGGCCACCCAGTTTCCCAAATACGAGCCAAACACCACTGCTGGATGTGCAATTCTCTTTCAGCCAATTCCTAAATTCAACTCGTGAAGCAAATTGTAAATGCTCTGCCATAATTGGTCACCATCCACTTTGTATTTTTATTGCTATAGTGTCACTATTTATTTTATCATTTGATGTGTAGATAGAAAAGCTGCTTTTGCAGTCTTTTCTATCTGGAATTATTCCGATATCAATTAAAAATAAGTATTGTTTTTTGATTCGTCCGATGCGCAAAGTGGCGGTTATCATAAAGATAGCCAAGCATAAAAACACCCGCGCTTCCCAGGCGGAAACGCAGGTGTCTGTTTTGATTGACCATAAACAACCAAAGAATTTGCTGTTTACTCTATGACAATTTTTAAGTTTTTGGTATCTCCCTTTACTTGATCCAGGGCATGCTCCCACGCATCCAAACCAATGTTTTTATCATAATACATATGGTTCTCGTTCAAGTGTGCCATTACAATTTTTGCCGTTGTAAGCGGGTCGTCATCCGTTACATTGGTATGCATATCCACACGGCCGTGCTCCAGCTCTACATGAAGCCCGTCCAAAAATTCCTCGGGAGAAAATCCTACCTTTGCAAAATCAATACCCAGCGCTTTTGCCAGATCATGAGCTTGTTCTAAATTGAATTCCATACTTTATTCACATCCTTCCAAAATATCTGTTAAACAAACAAGTTTGTTTCTAATTTGGATTGTATTACATAGAGGTGTGCATGTCAATCCAAAAGCGATGGGAGTTTCTGCGTTTTTGACGCAATTATAGCATTAAAAGCAACAAAAAAAGCACTGTGGCTGCCCAAAAGAAAGCGACTGGACATGTGAAAATAATGTTATTTTTATAGACATATGTTAAATTTAATAAAAAAAGTGAGGGATTTCTTGTTTCAGTGCGTCTTATAGTATAAGGAGTAAAATTGATCGAGTTTGCTCGTAATTAGCTGGGGAGTTAGATGGAAAGCAAAAAGGTAAATATTGACATTATCAAAGATGCCATCGTCGGTAATGCCATGGCTTTTGAGATGCTTTGTTGCGGTATAGCAAAGAGTGTCTTATTTACTGCATCCAGCCTTATGGGTAATAAGGAAGACGGTGAAGATGTAGCACAGGAAGTATTGTTAAAAATACACTCAAATATCTCCCGATTAAAAGACCCCAAGCTATTCTACATATGGCTACATAAAATAATAAGAAATGAATGTGCAACAATGGGAAGAAAAAAAGCCATACTAAAACTGCAATGCCCCATAGAAAAGTATGAAAATACTTTGAAAGAAACAACAATAGAGCTGTTACCACACGAGTATTTGGAGAACGCCGAGCAAGCAGAGGATTTGATGCGTGCTATTGATTGCCTTAAGCCCATCTACAAAGAGGTAATCATTTATTTTTATTATGAAGGGTTAAGTTATGCAGAAATTTCCGCAATCATACAAAAATCACAAAAATCTGTGGAGAATTGCTTGATGCGTGCGCGTAAGAATATTAGAAAAAATTTGAATGCAAAGTTTGATTCGGTTTTGGGAAAACGGCATATGCTGATTCCTGCGCCAATCTTATCCAGCGCATTGGAAATGAAGATGGACAATGCTTTTTCACCAGAGGCAATACAAAACTTTCTGGAAGTAAACAAACAACTTTTGCCAACAGCGGCAACAAGCGTTGGCTTAGCCGCACATGCTGTGCCTGCTTCCGGAGCAGCACTGGCTGCCAAAGGAACAGCCAGCGGTTTTGCACTAGCGGCAAAGGTGGCGGCAGGTGTGGCGGTGGGCGCTGTTTTGGCTACAACATCTGTGTTGAGTATCACGCAACCCACTATCAATGCTTCTGTTCCCCCTTCCAATTACGTACAACACGCAACTCCCCAACAGGAAGCATCATCTTTTGCAAGGGAAGGGGAATTTCAGACAAAAGAAGAATTGCCAGTTGTTTCCGAAGATGTGAAGACCCCAGAGCCGGTTCAGCAAGTGGAGAAAGAAAACAATGCTGCGAAACCATCGCCCATTCCAACAGATTCAGTGGAAGAGCAAAACAACTATGCACTTGTGCCCACAATGGTTGGTGGAAAAATGGAACTAAAAAACAGCCAAGGACAGATATTGGAACAAACGGAAAGGGATCTAAGCGGTATCAACTTGTTGTTGCTTAACGAATCCAAACAAGTGCTTGGTCAATCGCAGACAGATACCAATGGAAATTTTAGCTTTTCGTCTTTGGAACTGTTCCAAGATGAAAATATGATTATAGAATTGGAGATGCCCTTACAAAACAACTTGACAGTAACAGGCGACAACCCCAATGGCAGTGTATCCATTCTTGTAAAGCCGGGCGTTCAAGCCACAGCAATACTGTACATAACAGATACCAGCCTGCCCTATGGAGAGATACTATTTACCGGAGCAGATGGTGGCTATGTGCAGGTTAACCCAAGTATGGCTCAAATACAAAGCCCAAACAATTACCTGTTGGGTAACTGGACAATTCAAGATGAAACAGGGGCTACTTTATATTCAGGCAGCGGGCTGCAAGTAACAAACGAGCTTGTTTCGCTGAAGGAATTGAGGGCAGATGGTACTTATACGCTGTGCTTTATTATTACCAACGATGTAGGCAATAGCGCTGAAATAAAAAAGACATTTATTATAGATTCTGAGGAGAGCCCTGACAATCAACATGAATAAAAATTTAAACAGATATATTGAGGAGGATTGAGAACATGGAACCAAACAAAATAAACAGTCGCAAGGTGCGTGAAAGACTTGCAAAACGAAAAAAGATGGCAACAAAAAGGTTGGTTGGATGGATTCTAGTTATCGTTATGATACTAGGGGCACTTCCTTTTACATCCTTTGCATTAGGCAATGAACCAGTGGAAATGGGAAGCCAAGTGGAGCCAGAGGCAACGCAAATTGCTACCGACACCATTGAGCCAATACCAGAAGAGCCTCAGGAAGGACCCGCTGCATCCATAGAACCTGTGGAATCCGTAGAACCTGCGGAACCCGTGGAATCTGGCGCATCTGCAGAATCTGTGGAGTCTGTAGAAATTGACGATGCCGCCGCACCGAAAGCGGTTCTGAAGCATACATTGACTTTTTTTGTAGACGGAAAAGCATACCAGACACAACAGGTAGAGGATGGAATGACCTGCACACTTCCTATACAGCCGCAAAAAACAGGATATTCATTTGTTGGGTGGATGATAGAAGGCACAGAAGCACCATTTGATGCAACCATTTCCATTTCTAAACCGTTAAACCTAGCAGCTGAATTTGTAAAAGAAGTGCCCAAAAGAGCTCCGCGCTCGGCTACTTATACAGTTAAGTTTATCACTGAAAATTATGGAACCCAGATAGAGACAAGCCATGAGGTATTTGCAAATATGCCTCTTAATGACGAGTTAAACAATATTTCTGCCAAATTGACATCTTTGAAAAAGGATACCGACTATGCTTCCAATTATACCGAACTTGATGCAAAGAAATTTCTGTTTTGGTCAAAGGATGCTGTAGGTGAAGCTCCATTTGATGAGAGCACAATAGTGGAAGGGCCACTTACACTTTACGCCAACTACGACCGATTGTACGTAATTAGTATTAATAATGGGCGGGTAGATACAGGTGCTGACTATGTGATAAGTTCTGTTACTTATCCCTCTGTTCGTAGTTCTCGATTTGTGGCTGATGATCCCAATGCGAAAGTATTGGCCACCAATGGAACTTTGACGCAAAAGTATAAGGGTCAGGATCTGATATTTAAAGGATGGAAGATGGCACCCATAGGAGGTGGCATTGAAGACAAGTTGTATCAAAGTGGAGACACCTTTACAATGCCCGCAAGTGGTGTAGCGCAAACAGCCGTATGGGCAACAAACATCACTTACGACTTAAACGGAGGAAGTTCTTCCCCGGCAATTCAAGACACAACAGAGTATATGATAGACTATCCCACACTAAATGGAACGAGATTTAGCAAAACAACAATTGTGCCTACTAAAACAGATGCAAGCAATATAAGTGCTAGGTTTCGCCATTGGGCTACAGACACCTCGCCTGCGCAAGGCGCATTCGATTTTATTAATACTCCGGTAAAGTATCCCGTAAAGCTATATGCACAATATCAATGGCCTATTACATATCACTACAATTACCCTGCAGGTGCTGGAACTGCTCCGGCCGATGTGACAGCTTGGGTGACAGAGAGAGAAATCATAGCCAAACCAAATTCGGTATCGGGGTATACACCTTTTGAAGTGCCTAATCTGGATTATCCTGCGGGATTTAGTTTTGATGGATGGTACATGGATGAAGCGTGCACCCAGCCGTTGACTATGACCACAACCAGTACAAAAGGAATGGATTTGTATGCCAAATGGCAGGCAATTGCACCCGCCTACACCTATACTGTTACTTTTGACGGCAACGGTGCAACTGTAGCGGCAAACCCAGCCACAAAACAAGTGGTAGCACCCGCTACAACCG
>CAZQBV010000013.1:0-8953 GCA_964592125.1 uncultured Christensenella sp. | reverse complement strand
TACATGCGCACTGGACTGCGCAAGCACCTGCCTACACCTATACTGTTACTTTTGATGGCAATGGCGCAACTGTAGCGGCAAACCCAGCCACAAAACAAGTGGTAGCACCCGCTACAACCGTGGGAACTTTGCCCACAGAACCTAAAAGAATCGGCTATTCGTTTGGCGGATGGAATACGCATAAAAATGGAAGCGGAAGCAGCTTTGGCGCCAACACTACAGTTCGTGGCAATACAACCGTATATGCCGTGTGGACAGAAGAGTTCTATCAACTAACATTCCTATTAAACGGCGGTTATGGAACTGTACCCCAAGTGCAATCGTTGCACCTAGGTGAAAAAGCAACAGTGGTAGCCCTTCCGCAAAGAGATGGCTATACCTTTACTGCATGGAATACTGCGGCAGATGGCAGTGGATACAATTGGAATTTTGATACCAATACTATGCCTGCAGATCATGTGACGCTGTATGCACAATGGAAACAAACGGTTGCGCCTACCACCAATCCAACGGCTGCCCCCACCACAAATCCAACGGCTGCGCCCACGGCAAGACCCACAGCAAGACCCACGGCGAATCCATCTACAACGCCATCTGCTACGCCTACGGCAAACCCATCTACAATGCCGTCTGCAGACCCATCTGTATCGCCTGATGTTAGCCCAACCGCAGACCCAAATACAACGCCTACAGACGGGAATAATGAAAACAACAACACTGCTGCTGCGGGAGCAGTTGCCAATGATCAAAATACCGGCACCGGCAATGGCGCGCAAACTCAACCCTCTGCGAGTCCAACCATTAAAATAGGAGATCAAGAAATTCCTCTGTTTGGTAACAGTGCTGGAAATGTATGGGCACTTTTAAACCTAGTCTTTATGATATCTGGCTGCATCTTGGCTGTTATGATAGGCCTAACAGCTATAATGCGGAACAAAAAGTACAAAGCCGATATCAACAATATGTATATAGATAGTCCTGCGATGCGTGCCTATTCTAAGATGGGATTGATCTGTACCATGCTTCTGGCGGTTGTGTGCCTGTGTGCATTCGTATTTACTCAAAACATAAGCAGTAAAATGGTAATAATAGACCAATGGACAGTGCTGTTTGCCATACTCTTGGCAAGCCAGATTATCTGTTCGATATGGACACTGCATCAAAAAAAGGAAAACTATGTGCCAGCAACTTAAGTGAATCAGTATAATACTTGTCTCAAATAAAAAAGCGGCATTATGCGCTCAAAGGCACTTCGTATGGTAGAAAAAAATCCCCTCGCCCACATGGGCAGGGGATTTTTATTTGCAGGCATACGAGATCATGGCAGCGCGTCATTCACCGTGCCATTTTTCCAGAAAAGCAATGTATTCATCACATGGGATTGGTTTGCTGATATAAAAACCTTGAATTTCATCGCATTCCAATGTTTTCAAATGTGCATATTGTTTGGCGGTTTCCACACCTTCGGCAGTCACCGTCATGTGCAGTGCTTTGCTTAACGCGATGATGGAGCTGACAATAGCAAGACTTTCAGTATCGTCTTCTATGCCGATGATAAACGAGCGATCTATTTTCAGCCTATCCAAAGCCAGTTTTTTCAAGTAACTCAACGAAGAATAACCCGTTCCAAAATCATCCACAGAAAGCGAGATGCCCATATCATGCAGCACTTTGATTACTTCGTTTACCCTTTTCACATCATCTGCCAAGGTGGCTTCCGTAATTTCAATATCCAAATATTTTGCATCCATACCAGAACTGCGCAACGCATCTTCCACCATATCTATAAATTCACTGTGCAGCAGCACTTGTGCGGAGATATTGACAGAGATAACATGATGGGGGGTGCCCTTTCGAATGACCTGCATATTACACTTGCAAGATTCTTTCAGCATCCATCGGGTAAGCGGAACAATCAATCCAGATTCTTCGGCCATTGGGATGAACTCGCCCGGCGCAATGATGCCATCATCTGTAAGCCATCGGATTAACGCTTCGCCGCCTTCGGCTTTGCCTGTTTCCGAATTTACTTTGGGCTGTATATATGCCCGAAAATCTGCACAATGGTTGTGGATGCCTTGTCGCAGTTGATTTTCAATAAACAATTTGCGCTGCAATACTTTTTGCATATCGCTATAATATCGGCAGTACAAATTTTGCCCATTTGCTTTGGAGGTGTACATGGCAGTTTCTGCATTCTTTACCAAAGTGTTTTCATCTTGCCCATCTGCAGGATACTGACTGGAACCAATGGAGGCCTGCACGGTTAGCTCCAAATCTTTTACATGAAATGGATTTTCAAAAATAGAAAGGATGCGATCCACAAACAGTAGTAGCTCTTGATCGCTACGTAGATTCTTTTTCAGAATTAAAAACTCATCCCCGCCCATGCGTGCGATTTCAATGGAGTCGTCACTTAAATATTTCTTGAAACGCGCACCAATTTCTTTTATTAGCATATCTCCTGCACTGTGACCGTGTGCATCGTTGATGGACTTGAATCGGTCTAAATCCAGAAAATAGATTCCCAGCATTGTGGCGTTTTCTTTTGCCTGTTCGATGGCATTGCTGATCACTTGAGGCATGCTGCTTCTGTTGTAAAAATCCGTCAACCCATCATAATTTGCGTTATAATACAATTGCTCGGAAGATTCCGCAATACGAGAAAACATATGATTGATTGCGGTGGCTAAATGCTGAAGCTCTTTGTTGTTATAGTCTTGATCTATGTGTGCATTGGGGGAATCTAGTTGCATAGAATCTAGCTGCACCACCAAGGAACTAATGGGATGCACCACAATTTTATTCAGCAACTTAATTAATAAAAACAATATAAACATACAAGACACAAACACCAGAGTAATGACTATGGAGATAAATGTGATGCCTTGTTGATATAAAACTCTTTCTTTGGAGATGGAGATGGCCAAGCTTTTCTCTCCAAAAATATCCTCAAATAAATTATATGCCGTAGCATAGTTGTTGTCTGTAACCACCAGCTCGCCTGCTTCTGTTAGCTTGGCTGATTGATCTTCTGTAAGCTGCAATTGGCTTACAGGAACAACAGAAAACTGCATATCTGTGCTATTGGTTAGATACGAAATTTCTTTTTGATCGATGATTCTTCCAAAACTAAGTGTGCCTACGCTGGGTCCGGATTCATCGGAATGAATGATGGGATAAGAAGTGATATAAAACACCCCATCCTCTGTGTAGAAAAAGCCGCTTACGCCTATTTGTGTGGAGTCGCTTAAATCAAGCTGTTCTGAATACGCCACAAATGAATTTAATGTGAGAGGAGAAACTCTTTTCTGTACAGAAGAAAAGTCATACGAGCTGGATACAAATTCCGATTTTTCCGTATCAAAAAACTTCTCGTATAAAACATGCTGGTTTAAGTCCAGCACAGTAATAAAATCCAGCCGGAAAAGCTGAAATGGGTAATCTGTTAAATTTTCTTCTAAGAAATTGTCATTTTTGCCAAGTACATAATCGTATGTATTGTCCCAACTGGACCAATCTCTTGTAACGCTGGGCAGATGGTCTACAGAGGAGAGCAATATGCTTTCAGCCAAGCGTGACTGGTTTAACATACTGTCATATTCTCGCTCTACCAAAAGTTTTTGCATGCTGCTGTTGATTACAAGATAAAGAATAATAAGCATTGCCAAAAATAACAATATCATAGCGACACCCACTTGGTGTCGTATTGTTTTTTCGCGCTTCCCTAAAAATTCACGCATAATGGCGCTTCCTTACTCCAAACAAAATTGTGAGCCTTTCCTCATGCGGCAATAGCAGCTACTAGTATGGGGCAGTAAAAACCACAAGAGCTCAACAACAACTAACCTTTACTAACCTTCACATTTTTACACAAAAACAACAAACTGTCAAATAAAACTGCAATAGGGGGTATTCTTTAATAGCTAGCTTTGTTTTTGGCAGTATCACAGCTTTATAGCATGTATCATTGCTCTCAAACGCAATATAGTCGTATGATATAGTCGAAATAAAAATATTTTGATAGTATATTGACTTTTTGTTGCGTTATTGATTGAGATACGATATAATAGTAACTGAGGATAGTACTCGATATTAAATCTATATTATATATGAGGGAAAGTGAATGAAAAAAAATAAACAAAAAAAATGGACAAAAGCGATTGCATTAACGCTGTCGGTGGTGCTGCTTCTAAGCATTGCTTCTGTTGCTTTTGCACAGGAGAATTTGGATGTGCAGAGCGAGCAGCCTGCGCAACCTGAAGCAATGATTCCCGAGGAAGCCGAAGTGCAAACGGAAAATACACCCGACGTGGTTTCGACAGAAGAAACCGAGCCATTGGTTCAGGAAGCTGATCTATTGGTTCCGGCGGAAAATGTTCTTGATACAGATTTACAAGAAAACATTCAAGCAACAATGCAAGAGGAAGACCCCCTTGCGACAGAGCTTCAAATTGTGGTAAAGGCTTACCTTGTGAATGCACAGGGTGAAGCGATAGACAACAACGGCGCTGTGCTGCCTGATGGGCAAAAAAATGTGTTTGCTACATACAATCCAAGAATCGAAGGTGATATTCTTGTTCTGGATACGCCCATACAGTATTACCCCGAGGATGTGCTGACTGGGAGCAATGCTCTTACATACCAATTTGCGGGACTAGTTGCTGGTAGTGACGATCCTGCAGTGTCTGTTACGCTGACGGCTGAAAACCCGGTGAAGGAAGTGTATCTTGCATATACCGCCAAAAGAACGCTTACTCTTTTCACAAAGAACGCAACAAGTGATATATCTTGGCATACGTTTAAAACAACAGATCCGATTGCTGTAGGCAATGAAGTGTCTATTTCATCGTTCTATACTAACAATGCACAAAACCCAATTGGGCTACCCGCCGGCATGGAGCTATTGGGCTGGTCCAAAAATAGCGATGCTTCAACGTTGGACTATCCTGTAACTCAGGCGGTGCCGGATTTTGTGATGGGAGATGGAAATGTTTCGCTATATGCTGTATTAAAAAGCAACCCATTAACTGGGAAAATAAAAGTGAACCAATACCTTGTAAACGCGCAGGGTGTTCCGGTTGACCGTGCGGGCAATGCGCTACCTACGGATGATAAAGCCAATTGGGTAGTGCTGGGAAGCTATTATTACGAAAAAGATGGCTCTACAGATATTCCGATTAATGTATCTATTAAGCCAGTCGGGCAAACCCGCATTTCACTGCAGGATAATGGTGTGACCACAACTTACAATATGTTTCAGAACTCGGCCAACTTGTGGATATCGTATCTTTCAGATTCGAATTCAACAGTGAAACTAACAACAGCGGGACAAGAGCAAGAGGTAGCATTTGGGTTCAAACGTATATTTAATGATACGTTCCATACAAACTACCCCGCAGATGCGCAAAAAAGCAACGGAACTTTGCTAATGGAAACAAGCTGGGTTCAAAACTATGAAGACAACCAATCCGTTCAGCTGAATGCCGATTCGGACTACAATGGAGGCAGCACTGCCTATTACCAGTTGAAAAGCAAGTTGCCTGCAAACTACACCTTTTATGGCTGGTCCAATGTGCCAAACCCTGCGGTAACAACAAAGCAGCAGTTGCTGGATATTCAAACGAACCAGACTTTCTACCCGGCCAGCACCCGCAGCTTTACCCAGCCGTATGCAGATTTGGACTTGTACGCTGTTTGGGGCGCGGCAGATATAGGTGCGGTACAGATAAAACAGGAAAATGTGGTGCCCTACCTTGTAAACTCGCAAGGAAAACCCATTGACTGGGATGGAACTGTTGTTGCTTTTACAGATAGCACAATAAAAGAACTGCAACCCCAATACGGATTTTCTTTTCTGGAAAGCTTGGGGGGGGCGAAAAAGAGTTTGGTTCCGGGAATCTATTACGATTTGTACCCTATGGATTCGTTTTCTGCGATGGGATACAGTGGTGGTGAGCAGTTGCAACGCAACTTTTTGAATGTGAAATCGGCAAAGCAATATGGTGCAACCGAACAGCCTATTCGCGTAACAATAGACGATGCAGGAAATCTGCTAGATGAGAACGGGGAATTTCTGAAGCTTTATTACGGGTATCGTATGAAATACGAAGTTATCATACATTCCAACTATCCTGCAAGTACAAGTAGGACGAATACGTTAACTAGAACTACAGCGGACAGAGTATGGGGATTCGCCCCAACTTATACCTTTATGAATGAATCCCCAGACTTGGGCTATGTGTTCTATGGGTATCAGGCTACGCAAAAGGATGTAAACGGGGTGGTTCAGAACAGATTCTTGCCTGCGTACTTAGGTTCTAAAAGCATTACAGAACCAGTGGACAGCGACCTCAATTTGGTTGCGCAGTGGGTGCCCAGTTCTCAAGTAATGAACTTGAAACTATATGCATACTGGGTGGATTATTATGGAAACCCGCTGGATGCAAACGGGAATGTTTTGCAAAAAGACGGATGGATGGACAAGGGTGTACTGCTAAAAGCCGATCCCTTTTATAAATCACCGGTTCCTTACGAGCAAGGCGGAAGCAGCTACGACGTTTGGTGGGCATCCTATGTGCCCAGCGATTTGAGAGGCGATGATGGAAAAACTTATTATTCCACCAATAATGCACCGCTTTCCGAGAAGAACTTGACCAGCACAATTACCACACCGTTTTTTGTGAACGATGGTGTTGCATCGGAGTATTATATGGGCTACACCAGCAAAATTAAGCTGAGTGTGAACTTGAACCCGCCGAAGGAGCTGAATGTAGAAAAGCAGTCCGTTGCTTACCCTTCCGATCTGAAGGTTCATGAGCTGGTTGCAGATAACAACCTAAAAAGAGCTATCAATTCGGAAACATTTGAGGGCTATGTGTTTGCGGGATGGTCGTATGAAAAGGACGGGTTGAATTCCATTATCCCCATGATAACCCAAAGCGGCTACAAATATATTGAAGCTCCGGCAAAGGACGCAACCGTTTATGCGCAGTGGAAAAAAGACGAATCCGGCAATGCGAATTCAGGAAATATCACAATTATTGGTTATAGGGTAAATAGTGAAGGCCAACCAATCAATGCTTCTAAAACTGTAGTTGGAAGCCCTGCTTTGGCACAGCAGGTTCGATACTTGCCCTACCAGAACGAGGGCAGCACATCCTTGCGCCTTGGCTACGATTATCGTCCGCCTGCACTGAACTTTACAATGGGGAATGTTCGTTATGTATACAATCCTGCATCGGAAAGCAAGGGTGGCAATGTTAGCAGGCAAACGATCAGCTTGTCGCAACAAAATAAAGATGTTACGTTGTACTTTGGATATACGTATAACACAAGCTATGAAGTTCGGTACCATTCAAACTTCCCAGCCGGAACAACGAGTGAGCAAGAGGCACAAGTAGGCGCACCCGTTTATGCGAACAATCGTTTTGCGGAAAATGAAATGATATCTGACGAGCTTGCCACATACAATACATTACCGAATACATTCCGTTATCAGTTTGCGGGATGGACCGAGAGCCCGAATCCGTTGGCAGGAGATACTGTATACAGTGCTACAGGCAATGCGTACACTATGCCCGATCATGATGTGGATCTTTATGCGAAATGGGCAGCAATACCCGTTCAGCCCACACCACCGCCTGTGCCCACGGTATCACCCGTGCCCACGGTATCACCCGTGCCCACGGTAACACCTGTGCCCACGGTAACGCCTGTGCCCACGGTAACGCCTGTGCCCACGGTAACGCCTGTGCCCACGGTAACACCTGTTGTGCCCACAGCAACGCCTGTTGTGCCTACAGCAACACCTGTTGTGCCCACGGCAACACCTGTTGTGCCCACGGCAACACCTGTTGTGCCTACAGCAACACCTGTGCCCACGGCAACACCTGTTGTGCCTACAGCAACACCTGTGCCCACGGCAACGCCTGTTGTGCCCACAGCAACACCTGTTGTGCCCACAGCAACGCCTGTGCCCACGGTAACGCCTGTGCCCACAGCAACCTCTACGCCCACGGTAGCGCCTGTGCCTACTGCGCCCAGTGCTCCGCCAAGCAATGATCCGGGTGGCGATACACAGGGAACCCCGCAGAACTTTGAGCAACAGCGGGATGATACCTTGAAGCAGATTATGCAGGATAACGTGCCGACTATCAATTTTGGAGAGTCCAAAATTCCGCTAAGCGGCATTGGATACGAAGCGGTTTGGGCATTGCTGAACCTGATACTGGCTGTTCTGGGTGGTATCACTGCAGTAGTACTGCTGGTGACATCATTGAAGAAGAGAAAAGAGGGTGACAAAAACAACCAAGAGTCGGAACAGAAAAAGCATATGGGCTTGAGAATTGCAGCCACCATAGCAGGTATAGCTGGACTGATTGTATTCTTTGTCACAGAGAATATGAATAACTTGATGGTGGTAGTAGATAAATGGACACTGCTGATGGTAATCATATTTGTTGTTCAAATGTTGCTGGTAGTAGCGACATTGCGCAAAAAAAATGTGCAAGACGCAGAGCCTTCTAAAAGCTAAGCGAACAAAATCTTTTCAGCAGCTGGGGATATGAAGTGACCCCCAAACAGTGAGACGGAAAATAAAGTGAAACAAGCAACAAGGCTTGTCGTCTGTGAACCGTAGGCGGCAAGCCTTTTAGCTTCAACTGGATAGTAGTGCGAATACTTCCCTTGGTTCTCTTTTTTATTTAGTGCCATTCCAAACGCGCTTCGCGCCATTACGAAGTATCTCTTGCGGATAAAAATGTAAGCATTTTTCGAGTCGCGTATACTGCGCGCGATTTATTGCGAAGTACATCGCTTTATTTATTTGTTTTTTAGGGCGATGAAACAGAGGTTTTAAATCGGAATTGGTATAATACTAATCTCTAATAGAAATCATTGCAAAAGCAATGATTTCTATAGCCGCATATGATGCGGCATCCAAACAGCTCGC
>CAZQBV010000012.1:0-41931 GCA_964592125.1 uncultured Christensenella sp. | reverse complement strand
TATGGCAGTGATAGAAATATCGCTTTTGCGATATTTCTATCAGGGATCAGTATAACTGTGTGATTCGAAACAATACAGCGGTTGTATCGCCCTGATACAGCCGTTTTTTCTATTTTTCCAGAAAAATATTGTATACTTCTATAGGAATGCCTTCATTTAGGAACAGGCGGATCTCCACCAGATCGGTATCTTGTTCCAAGGCGAATGGTATGCGAATTTCATTCAAATCCATTGTGGATGTACCATCTAAAACAATTTCCTGCACAGCCGCTTGTTGCCCATTTATGCTGATATCGGCATAGCCAATGTTGCCGGAAATTTCTTTCAAAGGTGAAAGGCTGATAACTGCCTGATAGTTGCCAGCGGGAATGCTGAGATAGGGGCCATACAGCAAATAGCCTGCCTGCCCACTGGAACGGATGCTGGAAAAATCTGCAGTGAACGCTCCTGTTTGTGTGGAGAAAAGCGAGAGAGGAATCCCTATATCTGTGGAAGCAGTGTCTTTATTCCGATTGATGCTCCATACAATATATTTGCCGGAAGAGGTTATGATATCTGCACCCTCCACCAATTGTGGCAAAAATAGGCCGCTGGCAGTGGTGATAACTGTGCTGCCATCTGGCAAAGCCGTAATATCGGCGGCTTCATTCAGCATAGTAATGGGGCGGGCAGGCATTGCAAACTGCAAATACGAAAACTGCCATGCATCTTCGCCCTGCGCATAGCCATATATATTTGTGATGCCGTTTTCCTCTATATAAGTTTTGGGCGCTTCCACCGCCATTTGATTCTGTTGTTGTGCGGGAAGAACTGTGTGTGTGATTGGGTAGAACCCCGCGTAAACAAATAACACAGTTACCATACCCAGTGCAATGACAGACGATATGACACGATGCTTATTTTCCCGGGTGAGCAGCAGCACGGCGGCAAACACCACAAGGGGAATGAGGATGACATAAAGCCAGTTATTTTGGAAGAAGGGCTGTAGCCAAGCCATTCCCGGCGCGGAAATGGTGGAAAAATTGGGCAAGCCCTGTATGCTGAAATAGGAAACAATGCCCAGCACTACAAAGAGGGATGCGCAGATTCCCGCCATTCGATAGACAGGTTTTCTGCGGTGCATAAGGTACAACAGTGTATATAAAAGCACCGGTGCTATAAAAATTTCGTTGTACCTACCGTACAGCACATGATCCATACGTACCAGCTTTATTAAAAACAGTGCGCTTAACAGTATGGTAAGAATACAGGAGAAAACCAAAAATAAAACCGCCCATTCATTGCCATATTCCGCTTTGCTTGCATAGGGCTTTTTCGTGAACACATCCTGCCGCAAGGTGCGCCATGCGCGGGGCACCAATAGTGCCGCACCTGCATAATACAGCAAAAAACTGGCCACGCCCAAATAAAACAACTGCCCCAGCAATGCCTTTGCAAAGTTGGCAGCGCCAGCACCAGTGAATAGAATTTGCAATTTGCCTGAAATGCCTGAAAAATCGTTGTTGTTGGAGGTGATAGAGCCGTGCCATATGTTGCTTTTTACAAATTCTTTTAGCAGAGTGTGCAGTACAAACATGCCTGCGAGCACAGCGCAAAACAAAAGAAACTGCTTTGGAGTAAGCCTTTTTTTAAGAAACATGATGAATACAACCACCGCGGCAGAAATGACAATGGCAATGGCACGCTGGTGCACCATAAATGCATAAAAAGACAAGCCGGCAATCAATGCGATGGGCAGCAACTTGTTGCTGTTTTTCAGCAACAAGAACAGCAGTAAAATGACCCATACCAGAAGAAACAATAGGCTTTCGTTCCGTGCCATGGTTATTTGCAATATGCCCGCGGAATACATGGAAATGCAAAAACAGCATGCCAATGTAAGCCAAGGGTTTGCGCCGGGAAACAATCGCTTGCCCACTTGGTAGGACAGGGGGATGGTGGCCACCATCATAAGTGCATTCAATAGAATGGCAAGCTGATAGACCAGTACAGGGTTGTTCGTGATGCTGAACAAGGGCGCTAAAAGAAGCGAATACCCATAGGAATAGTAATACAAATGACTGAGCACGCCCGACCAATCTATGCCCGACAGATATGCTGCGGTGCCCAAATAGCCCATTTCATCGGACGAGACGTATAACATTTGTAAACTGGCAATGTCCTTAATGAAAACAAGAAAGGCAACAAAACACAGCAGTGCGCCAACGGCTGTTATTGCTTGCTTGGGGGGGGTGGAGCCAAATGATTTTGTTTGTAGCATTATACCTTTCCTCATTAAAAACATTTTTGTTTTTAATTCGCGCGAATAGCGCGGGGCGCAAAATGCTTTTTGGCGTTTTGCGCCAAGGAAGCTGTTCAATATGAACCGCAAATAAAATGAAAATTCATTTTATCACCGCATTTTATACGGTATAGAAAAGCGATTTTTGCCGCTTTTCTATTGCGGGTTACTATTATACCTTTCCTACGCAGTGGTATTCAAACCCGTGCGGTGTAATCTGTTCCTTTTGAAACATATTTCGCAAGTCGAAGAAGTAATTCCCGTTCATTGTGTTCTTCACTGTGGAAAAATCCAAATTTGCAAACTGCGGCCACTGAGTGAGCAGCACCACGGCATCTGCACCCTCTACAGCTTCGTATTCGCTTTGGTGCAGGGTGATGCTTTCCCATACATCCTGAAAACGCCATTTGGCTTCTTTCTGGCACTGTGGGTCATATATTTTTATGGTTGCGCCCAGCTTTATCAGCTCGGGAATAATGACCAGTGATGGCGCATCTCGCATATCATCTGTACCAGGCTTGAATGTGATGCCCAGCACCGATATGGTCTTACCCTGAAGACTGCCCATTGCACGCGAAATTTTCTTTGCCATGTGCAGCTTTTGTTTCTCGTTGGCACGTATGGCGGCTTTGATAATGCGCAGTTCCATACCATGCAAACTGGCGGTGTTGCAAATGGCGTTTGTATCCTTGGGGAAACAACTGCCACCATAGCCTGGCCCTGCCTCCATAAATTTTGGGGAAATGCGGCTGTCCAGCCCCATGCCATAGGCTACTTCCTCTATATCCGCTCCCGTTTTTTCGCACAGACAGGCCAGCTCGTTGATATAGGCAATTTTCACTGCCAAATAAGCATTGGATGCATACTTTATCATTTCGGCAGTTTCGGGTTTTACCTTTAAAATAGGAACATCGTTGCCGACCAATTGGCGGTACACATCGCTCATTACATTACAAGCTTTCTCTGTACGGCAACCCAGCACCACCCTGTCGGGATATTTAAAATCCGCAACACTGGTGCCTTCGCGCAGAAATTCCGGATTGGAAACAACCTCGAAACGGTGGCTGGCACCCCGTGCGTCCAGTTCCTCTTTCACTATTTGTGCAACCGCCTTGGCAGTGCCCACCGGTACGGTGGATTTGTCCACTACAATGGTATTTCCATCCATGTGCTTGCCAATTTCGTGTGCTACATTATATACATAAGAAAGATCGGCATGGCCATCTGGAAGGGGCGGGGTGCCCACCGCAATAAATATCACTTCCGAACTTTTGATGGCAAGTGGAATATCTGTTGTAAAGGTAAGCGTGCCTTTCTCAAGATTGTTTTTTAGCAAATCTTCCAGCCCTTCTTCGTATATGGGCGACTTGCCTTGTGTTAACATATCTACTTTTGACTTGTCTACATCGCAGCATATGACAGAATGCCCGCAATCTGCAAACATTGTTCCCGCAACCAAGCCAACATACCCCGACCCAACAACAGCTATATTAGACATATAGTACCCCCATGATTTTTCTGTTTGATCACTCCATCTATAACTAAGAATATGCCATAACATACCAGCAGTCATAACAAAAAGAACCGTGATGTGCTCACAATAACAAATGCTATTATAGTATAATTACCTTTAAAACACAAGAGGTGAGGCATGCTGCAGAAGGGGCGGAATAGAAAGCCAAGAAACACGTTTCCTATGCTCTACTTATGCGGGGGAATATTGATTTCAAAAGCAAGGCGAAATGTTAAATAATTGTAATAATTGTTGCGGCAAAAGGGTGGATGTGTTATTATCAACACGATTATTTATGCTATATTGTTTCGTATATAAATGATAATTCAAATCAAAATTAGTATAAATGCACGTGTTTTTGAACAACTGCTTTCATGAGGTGTATATCTATGGGAAAACAAATAACAATGAATAGAAAGGCGCTGGCGGGTTTGCTTGCTTTCGCGTTTTTACTGGCGTTTCTGTTGCCGTTGGGCTTTACTACCAACTTGGCCATGGCAGCGGGAGAAGAAGAGCTGCAAGCAGAGGAACAAGCGGCGCAAATGATGAACGCGCAAGATCTGGAGCCACAGGCTGAAGCAATGGACGCGTTTAAGGGAATTGTGGTAGTAGACCCTGGGCATGTTGTGGATGAATATGGTTCCAGTAAAGGCGCAAGTGCGCCAGATGGCAGCACAAATGAAGCAAAGCTGAACCCTGTGATGGCAGAAAAAATAGCATCGCTACTGCAGCAAAAGGGCTACAAAGTGTATACAACCTTTAAGGTATCCGAGAATATACCCTTTATATTGCCCACAACGCCAATATCCCTTTATAATAGGGCGCTGGCATGCAATGCGATGAAGCCGGATGTTTTTATTTCCGTTCACCACAACTCTTCCAATAGCAGCGGTGTTTTTGACAACGGTTCGGGTGCTGAGGCACTATATGCGCCGGAGCAAGACGCGGCGCTGGTGCCGAAATCTATGGATCTAGCACAATTTGTTAGCAGCTCTGTTCGTTCATTGAGCTACACAAAGGGCAATAGAGCATCTGCAGTAAAAGGGAATACCAATCCCTATGTACTGAAATATAGCACGGCGGCGGCAACCACTTTGGAAGTGGGCTTTTTAACAAACAAAACTGACCTTGCCAATGTGCAAAATGAAACGAAGAAAAATGAAATAGCGGCCAAAGCTGTGGAGGGCATAGAGCAATACTTTGCAAAATACCCCAGCAATAAACCAGACCCTAACGACAAAGCCGGCCCCAGAATGAGTGCTCTTGCCTTTAGCGAAAAGAGCCCCACGTATAAGCCGAGTTTTGTTGTTAAAGCAAAAGGTGTGCAGGATACATCTGGCGTAAAAGCTGTGAAATTTCGCATTTGGCGCAGCGGGGATACTGCCTCTCAGAAAAACATTGCGGGCAAACACGATGGCAACGGCAACTGGACAGCAGCCTTTAAGCTGGCACAATTTGCAAACAAAGCAGGCACTTATAAAGTGACAGCCTACGGAACGGACAATGCGGGCAACACAAGCAATATGGGTACTGCGCAAATAGTGATTCGTGAAGACAAGGCAAAGCCTTCGGTAAGTGCCTTGGTGTTTGGCGAAAAAAGCCCCACGTTTGCTAATTCATTTGCGATTCAGGCACAGAATGTAGCGGACGACTCTGGCGTACAGAGCGTAACCTTCCGTGTTTGGCGGTCGGGAGCAACAGGTACGGCTAAAAACTTGACTGGCATGGATAAGGGAAATGGCAATTGGGATGCAGCCTTTAATTTAGCCAGCTGGGGAAACACATCCGGTACATACACAGTGAATGTATACGTTACCGATAAACGCGGAAATACTGGCATAGCCAAAACAGGCAGTATTGTGGTGAAAAAAGATACCACAGCACCAACTATGGGCAACCTGCTGTTTGGTGTAAAAAGCCCTACGGATCAACCCTCCTTTGCAATACAGGCCAATAATGTGAAGGATGATGACCAAGTGAAAGAGGTAAAGTTCCGCGTATGGAGAGTGGGAACAACAAACGCAACAAAAACTTTTGCAGGCGTGAATAAGGGCGATGGCAACTGGGATATGTTGCTGCATTTAAAAGACTTTAAATACGAAAATGGTACGTATAAAGTACAGGCCTATGGTTATGACCGTAGTGGAAACGGTGCAAAGATGGGTGAAGGCAGTATTGTGGTGGATGGTGATTTTGATACAAAGCCGCCCACTATGAACAAGCTGTTGTTTGGGGAGAGCAACCCCACCATTGCAAACACTTTCGCCATACAGGCGCAGGGCGTGCAGGATGAATCCGGCGTGGACAAGGTGCGCTTCCGCGTGTACTGCGAAGCCGACGGAGAGAAGTCGTATAAAACCTTTGATGGAGTGCAAAAGGGCATCAACTGGGAAATGACGTTTAAACTTTCCGAGTTTAAAAATAAAACGGGCACCTATGTGGTACAGGCATATGGTTACGACAAAATGGAGAATGCCGGCATGATGGGCTCGGGCAGCATTAGAATTACAGGAGATACCTCTCCGCCATATATGGAGAATCTTGTGTTTGCAGTGCCAAGCCCCACCAGCATACCCGAATTTACGATACAGGCAAATGATGTGAGCGATCCTGCAGGTGTGGAAAGCATTCGCTTCCGCGTGTGGAACAAAGCTGATAGAAAAACAGTGAAAAACTATGCAGCGGTGCAGAGCGGGAATCATTGGAACGTACTGTTTAAGTTGAGTGATTTTGGAAATCAATCTGGGGAGTATATGGTGAATGTATACGGCACGGATAAGAAGGGTAATGTAGGTGTAATAGGTTCTGGCAGCATTGTGGTGAATCGGGCTGTAGGCAATGTGTTTATTATGGGCAATTCCGAGGGAACAATAGAGCAAATGGTGAACTTCTTTAAATCCAGCAGGTTTAAATATCCCGCGTATTACGAGGAAGCCCCCAGAAGTACAGACCTATATACGATGGCAAAGCTGTACTATGACATATGCAAAACGGAAGGGGTTCGCGCAGATATTGCTTGGGCGCAAATGTGCTTGGAAACCAAATTCTTGAACTTTGGCGGCGATGTGGATATAGAGCAATTTAACTTTGCGGGCATTGGCGCAACGGGCGGCGGCGTGAAAGGATATGACTTTGCACAAAGGTATGGCAACAATGCAAGGGGAATTCGGTATGGTGTGATTGCGCAAGTGCAGCATTTGAAAGCCTATGCAAGTTCACAACCCGCAGTTTATCTGAATGCGGATAAATCGCCAGTGGATCCCCGATGGAACTTGGTAGCCCGTGGGTGTGCCCCCACGGTGGAAGCGCTGTCTCAAAAATGGGCGGTGGGCAGTACCTATGGGGCGAATATTATTGCATACCTGAACAGCATATTGAATGCTTCCAAGGTGGCTTCTGAGGATGCTGAATTCCAAGCTGTGGAGCAGATGGAAACGCCTGCGACAGAAAACCCTGAAAATATAGAGGAAAAAGGCGCAAGCGAACAACCAGAGGAACAAGTGGTCTACCCTGTGATGGCGCAAAGCTTGCAGCCCAATGTAACCAAGGAACAGCTGATGAACTATTATATCAGCAATGCCAAGGCAATCCCCAGTGTGGGAGAACTGGAGCCGACTACAGCGTTCCCGTTGTATTATGGCATCTCTTTGGAAGAATTTGCAGCGATGTATATAGAGGAAGCTGCAATGGAGGGCGTGAATGCAGAGGTGGCATTTGCACAGGCCATGAAGGACACAAACTTCCTGCGCTTTGGTGGCAATATTGCTATAGAGGACAATATGTTTATGGCATACAACACATCGGGGCGGATTGCCTATGAAGATGTGCGCCAGGGCATTCGGGCGCAGATACAGCATTTGAAATGTTTGGCAAGCGAAGAGTTGTTGGCAAATGCACGGGTGGATGTGCTTTGGGAGGATGCGCTGCGCGGCAGCGTGAAAGATGCGGCACTGCTGGGTGGAAAAGCCTATGGCGCAGAGCTTCTGGCTATGCTGAGAGCATTGCTGGCTATGCCTGCAGATGCTGTGGCTTATTTAGAGCCGCAGCCTACGGAAGAACCGTTGCCAGAAGCTGCGCTGCCAGAAGAAACGCAGCAGCCAACTGAAGAAACAGAACAGATCGCCCCACCGACTGAAACGAATCCGGCGCAGACTGAGCAAACAAATCAACCGGAAATGCAACCGAAAGAGCCTGCCGAAAGCGGCGTGCCAAGCAACACCGTTCAAAGTGTTGCATAGATAAAAGAAAGCCAGATACTAAGATGGGAGCAAATGCCTTGGGGGGTGTTTGCTTCCTCTATATAGGGGCAAAAGTGGTTAGACTTTTATAGTGCCTTATGCTATAATACTGATTTCAGATACTATGTTACCGACGTAATATTTTATACTGTTTGGAAGAATAGTATTGGAATTGAAGAATAGAATTGGAATGATAGAATTTTCGGAGGATTGCGAATGAAGAGTGCTTTGATAACGGGGATAACGGGTCAGGATGGTTCTTATCTGGCAGAACTGCTGCTGGAAAAAGGCTACAAAGTGTATGGTGTTATGCGCCGCAAAAGTGTGGTGGATTATGGAAATGTAGCCCACTTAACAGATAAACTTCACTTTATATATGCGGATATGACAGATATGGCATCTTTGATAAACGCCGTAAAAATTTCTATGCCGGATGAGGTGTACAACCTAGCTGCACAATCTTTTGTGGCAACATCTTGGGAACAACCGCTGGCTACTTCCGAAATTGATGGAATGGGCGTTACTTATCTGTTGGAAGCAATACGCTTGGTAAGGCCGCAGGCAAGGTTTTATCAAGCATCTACATCCGAAATGTTTGGATTGGTACAGGAAATTCCGCAAAGTGAAAAAACGCCTTTTTATCCGCGTAGCCCCTATGGCGTGGCAAAACTTTATGGACACTGGATGACCAAAAATTACCGCGAAAGCTATGGTATGTATGCGTGCTCGGGTATCTTATTCAATCACGAAGGCGAGCGCCGTGGCTTGGAATTTGTGACGCGCAAAATTACCTGTGCAGCAGCCAATATTAAGGCAGGAAAGCAGGAAGTGCTGGAGCTGGGCAATATGGATGCCAAGCGCGACTGGGGGCATTCCAAGGACTATGTGCGGGCAATGTGGCTGATGCTGCAACAGGACGAGGCAGATGACTATGTAATAGCAACGGGCGAAACACGGACAGTGCGCGATTTTGTGAATGCGGCATTTACTGCAGCGGGTTTCCAGCTGGTGTGGCAGGGCAGTGGTGTGGATGAATATGCCACAGACAAGGCAACCGGCAAAACATTGGTGAAAGTAAACCCCAAATTTTTCCGTCCGGCAGAGGTGGAACTGCTGCTGGGAGACCCAGCCAAGGCAGAGGCAAAGCTGGGGTGGAAACGTGAAATAAGCTTTGATGAGATGGTTTCTCGCATGGTGAAAAACGATATGGAGATTATGAAGGGCTGACAATATGAAAGCGCTGATTACGGGGATTAACGGTTTTGTGGGAAGCTATTTGCTGGCAGAGCTTTTTGAGAATGGCTACGACGTGAACGGCATAGATATTTCTGGCGACAAAAGTCGCACAGTGGATTTGCTGGATGGTGAAGCCGTCAAAAAAGCGGTGGAGCAGGCGCAGCCAGATGTGGTGTTTCATCTTGCAGGGATATCCTCTGTGGGACTTTCGTGGGAGCAGCCGCAGGCCACTGTGGACGTAAATGTAAAGGGCACAATCAATTTGCTGGAGGCGGTACGCAGCTACAACCCAAAAACGAAAATTTTGATTGTTGGTTCGTCGGATGAATATGGGAAAGTAAAGCCGGAGAATTGCCCCATTAAGGAAACATTGCCTGTAAGGCCGGTGAACCCCTATGCCATTTCCAAATTGGCACAAGAACAGTTTGCCATACTGTATGCAAAGGCCTACAAAATGCACATT
Organism: uncultured Christensenella sp.; assembly: GCA_964592125.1. Taxonomy (GTDB): domain Bacteria; phylum Bacillota; class Clostridia; order Christensenellales; family Christensenellaceae; genus UBA5399. The sequence continues at coordinate 32,200 of CAZQBV010000012.1, read as the reverse complement.
GTGATTACCCGCTCTTTCAACCATACGGGGCCGGGGCAAAAGCTGGGCTTTGTGGTTCCGGATTTTTGTGCCCGCATTGTGGCAATAGAGCGTGGCGCGGACAGGAATATGGGCGTGGGCAACTTAGGTGCTCGCAGGGATTTTTCGGATGTGCGGGATGTGGTGCGCGCGTACCGTTTGCTGATTGAAAAAGGCCGTGCGGGTGAGATTTACAATGTGGGCAGTGGCAAGGCCTATGACATTGGGGAACTGCTGACGCGTGTGGCCTCTATGTCGGATGCAAATGTGTACATTTTTACAGATAAAGCCAAAATGCGTCCGGTGGAGCTGCCGCTGATACAAAGCGACATTAGTAAGCTAAAGCAGGACACAGGTTTCGAGCCACAATACGATATGATGGATACGCTACGCAATACGCTGGAGTATTGGCGTGCGCAGGAATAAAGGTTTAGATGAATTCATTTAAAGAACTTTGGGACTACAGGCAAATGATAAAAAGCCTGGTAAAAAAAGACCTAACAACCCGCTACAAAGGATCTATTCTGGGTTTTTTGTGGACATTTATCAACCCGCTTTTTCAGTTGTTGATTTATACAATTGTATTTAAATATCTGTTTAGCTCTGCAAAGGGCGTGGATAACTTTGCTATGTACCTGTTTGTAGCGCTGATTCCTTGGTTGTTTTGCCAAAGCTCTATTATGGCGGGCAGTATGAGTGTGATAACCAATGCGGGGCTGGTGCAAAAAGTGTATTTTCCACGAATTGTATTGCCCATAGCTACGGTAACCAGCAATTTTGTGAATATGCTGTTTTCGTTTGTGGTGGTGTTTGTTGCGCTGCTGATTACGGGCGAAGCAATTACAGTGTATGCGTTGTGGTTGCCCGTTATTATGATCATTGAATATTTTTTTGTAATGGGCATTGCCATACTGGTATCTGCAGCAACGGTATTTCTGCGAGATTTAGAGCACATTTTAAGCATTTTCACTATGGGGTGGTTTTATTTGGCGCCTATTGTTTATTCGTTGGAGGCATTCCCCAGCATGCCCACATGGGCGGCAACGCTAATCAATGCAAACCCGATAACCGGCATTGTAAATGCCTATAGGGCTGTACTGCTTGCGCCTCAACAAACACCGAATTTTGCAGGGCTGATACCGGCATTCATTTGTATTGCTTTGTTTTTGACGGTGGGCGTGTTGATATTCAACAAGTTGCAGCGTCGGTTTGCGGAGGAACTGTGATGATAGACAAGGCAGAAATTATTCTGAAAGACGTATACAAATCGTTTAAAATATATAGCGACAAAGCACAGACCATAAAAGAACGCATGCTTTTTTGGAAGCGGCGCGCCCACACGGTTCATGAAGTGTTGAAGGGCATTTCACTTACCATAAACAAAGGTGAAGTGGTGGGCTTGGTGGGGGAAAACGGCTGTGGAAAAAGCACTACATTAAAGCTGATGACACGTATTTTATATCCCGAGCAAGGCAGCATTACTGTGAAGGGAAGGGTGTCCAGCTTGCTGGAGTTGGGAGCTGGGTTTCATCCAGATGTATCGGGACGAGACAACATATATACCAATGCCGCGATATTTGGGCTAAGTAAAAAAGAAACAGATGCACGGCTGGATCAGATAATAGAATTTTCCGAATTGGAAGAGTATATAGATAACCCCGTGCGCACATATTCTTCGGGCATGTATATGCGCTTGGCATTTTCTGTTGCCATTAATGTGGATGCGGATGTGCTATTGATTGACGAAATACTGGCAGTGGGCGATGCAAACTTTCAGGCAAAATGCTATGCAATGCTGAACAAGCTAAAGCAAAAGGGAGTAACGATTGTTATTGTGTCCCATGACACGGGCATTGTGGAAAAGTTTTGTACGCGTGCTATTTGGATGAAGAACGGGGAAGTGATGTATGACGGAAACCCCACAGAGGCCATAGACACCTATCTTTCCTATATGCATGAAAAGCAAATAGCACGCATTCGAAAAAAGGGAAGTGCAGAGGAAATTCGCGCGGCGGAAAGCGAACAAGATGCCGACCCACCAGTGATGGAAAAACTGGTGTTTGCGGTGATGGATCCCACGCCGCAAACCGGTTTTGCGATGCAGGCACACAATGTGCAGGATGATTCCGGTGTGAAGGGCGTGATGTTTAAAGTGTGGAATGACGAGGACAGCGAAAATGAAGCCGTATGGATGGAAGCGCTGGACAAGGGCAATGGCGACTGGGAGGTCTTTTTTTCCACAGAATTATTTGCAAACCGCACTGGCTTATATAAAATGAAGGTGTATGGCGTAGACAATGCGGGTAACGAGGGGGCAATGGGCACGGGAAGCATTCGGGTGTTAGGCCGTGTCCAGACTGATTTGGAAGTGGTTTCGGCATTCTACCAAGATAAATAAATAAGCAGGAGTATTATGTCTGATAGCAAGGGAAACGAATATAAAATAGTAATTGATAAGGCGAAAAAGCTGGTAACCCATAAAAAAGAAGAAACTTTTATGGATACGGGCAGCATAAAAAGCAGTAGAAAAACACTGCAACGGCTGCACAAGGATATCAATGTGTTGCAACACAACAACACCTTTACGGTGGAACATGAGGAGCCGAATGGCGCCCTGAAGCGGCAGCTTCGCAAAGCGGCAAAGAAGGTGGTTTCCTCTGCATTGCTGCCTGCGATGAACCGTCAATCCCTATACAATGAAACCAATAGCAGAAGCCTGTTAAACTTAACAGTGCTGTCTCAAAATCTTTTTGAATATACGTTCAAAAAAGAATTAAGCACCACTGCGCAGATCAATTATATCAAAAAGAATATAGGGCAGATTGCCCAAAGTGTTGAACAGATAGAGCAGCGCCTAAGCGCCATTCCTGCAGCGGGAATGAGGGATGCGCAAGGCGGCAAAACTACCTATTCGAAAGCCGGAGAAGATGCCGTTTTGGATTGTGTTTTGAAGGAGATGGGCATTGCCTATGCCAATGTAAGCTATGTGGATATAGGCGTAAACCATTTCAGGGAAACAAGCAACACATTCTATGCATATGAGCAAGGTGCAAAGGGTGTGCTGCTGGAAGCCAACCCGGCACTGGTTTCCAATCTGCGCCAAAGCAGGGGGAGGGATGCTATATACAATTGCATTCCGGCCGCACAGAGCGGTAAAAAAACAGTGTACATGCTGAATGAAGATGGATTGGCAACAATGGATTTGGAAAAAGCAAAACAATTGTGCCAAAGCAATTCTGCGCTTTTTATTGAAAAGGAAATAGAAGTGGAGACAAGGGATATGAACGAGATTGTGGAAACATATCTTGGTTGTGCCCCAACTATTTTATCTATCAATGCCACGGGACTGTGGCAAAATATTCTGGATGCGTGGGATTTCGACAGATACCGCCCAACTGTGCTGGTGGTGGAGTTGCCAATGCAGGAGAGCCTGGCACCGGCTTTGTTGCGGCAAAATGTGGCAACTTGGCTGGCGGCGAAAGACTATACAGAGTATGCTTTTACCGGTTATAGTGTGCTGCATATAAATGCAAAGCAGGGCGGGTGCCAAAAATGAACATTGCGGTAGATATACAACCGCTGGCCACAGAAAGCGCGCAGCGGGGCATGGGTGTGTACACGCTAAACTTGCTGGAACAGTTGTTCTGTTTGGATAAGGAAAACCAATACTACCTGTTTAACCCCTATGGGGATTGCTGTTTTGACAATATGAGCTTGCCACCGAATGTACACTATACCAAGCTTTATCCCGGTGAAGGCTGCTATTTACTGGATTATGCTTTTTTTCCCGATACAGACGAAGTGGGCATGAAGTATGAAAGCATAATAGAGGGATTGTTTCAAACATTTATACATAAAAACAAGATAGATATCTTTTTTATTACTTCCCCTTTTGATTTGTATATGGTTTACAATAAAAAATGGTTTGAAGGAACGCGAGTGGCATGTATCTTTTACGATCTGGTACCTTGGCTATTCAAACAACAATATATGCAGAGTGAAAGCGTTGTATCCAGATACAACAGTGTGATGAACTTTTTGTTGCAGGCAGATTTGCTGTTGGCTATTTCCCAAAGTGCCAAGGATGACATTGTAACACATATGAATGCGGATACACGGCGTGTGAAAGTGATTCATGCGGGCGTATCCAGCGGCTATAGCATTACAGATTTCCCCAAAACGCAGAAAAAGAAAACCTATCAAAAATATGCGATAGACAGCGAATATATGTTATTCCCCAGCGGGGATGATTTCCGCAAAAATGCACTGACCACAGTGCGTGCCTATGCCGCCCTGCCCGCGAAAACCAGAGCTGCTTGCCAGCTGGTGATAACAGGCAAAGCGCCCGCTTTGGAAATGGCAGCAATTATCGAGCTGTGCGAGGAGGCGGGCATTACCGGGCGAGTTATTTTCACCGGGCATATACCGTATGAAGACCTGCTGCTGCTGTACAACAATGCAAAGCTGGTGCTGTTTCCTTCTCTTTACGAAGGGTTTGGGCTGCCGGTAATAGAGGCCTTTAAATGCGGGAAAAACGTGGTAACATCCAACAACTCCAGTTTGGGAGAGGTGGCTGAAGGTGCTGCGGTTCTGGTGAATCCCTATAGCGCTGAAGACATTGCGCGCGGGGTTTTGGAGGCACTGGCGATGAACGATTTTTCCGCTTTCGATCTGGTGAAAGCGCAGCGCATTGCGCTGTACACATGGGAAAACTCCGCTGCAACGGCATTGGAAGCATTGAACAGCTTAGTGCCGTTGCCCGAAGCTAATAAAGGCAGAAAAAAAATAGCGTATTTTTCACCCCTTCCCCCAATGCCTAGCAAAGCAGCCAGCTATGGCGAAACTATTTTGGCGATGCTAGAAAGGCATTGCGATGTGGATATTTATGTAGAAAAAAATGGTGTGACGGATCGATATATTAATGTGATGCACCATGAACTGTTTGCTGCGCGCGCGGAGCTTTATGATGCGGTGCTATATCAGATGGCTGACGATGAACACTGCCTGTATATGCTGCCTTATATAGGTGCTACTGGAGGAACGGTATTTATGCAGGATGCAGGGATACACGAAGCTTTGCTGGAGGCCTGCAAAAAGGGTGTGCTGGACTGGCCTGTGTATCAATTGTTTCTGCAAGAGGAAGTGTCGGATGCCAAGTTTATGACGATGGAAGCAAAAAACAATTCGGATTTTGCAAAGGCGCTGGTAAACGAAATTGATATGAATCGTGTAATACTGGATGCGGCAACAAAAATTGTGGTGCGGGATGAAGCGCTGCGGATGCGCCTGCTGGAAAAGAACAGTGGCTATTGTATACACGTTTTGGATGTAACAGATGATACAGATGAACTGTTGAACTTTGTTTTTGGGTGGCGCAAAAAATATTTGGATGATGCGGATATACAATATATTTGTGAGCATGACATACCCAATAGAGAAATAGATGCAGCAGAAGAACTGCCCAAAATAGCGGAGACTCTTTGCTATTTGATGCAGGATGGCAATTGATATGAAAAAAATTTGCTTTGTGGTACAACGCTATGGGAAAGAAATAGTGGGTGGCGCAGAAACCCTATGTATGCAATATGCAAACGAACTGAAGCGCTACTATAGCATTGATGTGGTGACTTCCTGTGCGGTGGACTACAACACTTGGGAGAACTATTATGCGGAAGGCGCAACGGAACTAGATGGCGTTGGGGTGTACCGCTATGCCTCAAAGCACCCACGCCGTTTGGATAAAATTGGCCTGCTTACGGAAGCGGTGTATGGCAACCCAAACAATAGCAATGCGTTGGGGAAAAAATGGCTGAAAGAAGTGGGGCCATATTGCCCGGGCATGCGAAAGCACATTACAAAACGCAAAAAGGACTATGATCTGTTTATTTTTGTGGGGTATCACTACTACAATTCGACATTTGGAATGCCCTGTGCGCCTGAAAAGGCGGTGTTTTTGCCTACTGCGCATGATGAGCCGCCAATTAGGAAATGCAACTATTTTCAGTATCTGTTTTCTCTGCCTCGGGCTTTTATCTTTTTAAGTAAGGAAGAGCAAGATTTTGTACTTGACTTTTTTTGCATAGACAAAAACAAGCCCCGTATTGTGGCAGGAATGTGGGTGGAAGAGCTTCAAAAAACAGAAACGGATGTTACGGTAGAGCTGCCTTGGATAGAGCAAGAATGTAGCTATATTGTGTATGCGGGAAGAATAGATGAAACGAAAAATATTGGCAGCTTACTTGCCTTTTTTAATGCGTATAAACAGCGGCAAGGTGGCGATGTAAAGCTGGTGTTGATGGGGAAAAACTATATGGAGTTGCCCACACAGCAGGACATAGTATATACTGGGTTTGTAAGTGAAGCGCAAAAGTTTGCATTGCTAAGCGGGGCAAAGGTGTTTGTGATGCCCTCAGAAAATGAAAGCCTTAGCATTGGAACGCTGGAAGCAATGCACTGCGGGGTGCCTGTTCTGGTAAATGGCAATTGCAGTGTGCTGAAAGAGCATGTGCAGCGCTCTGGCGCGGGGCTGTGCTTTGTGGATGAACAGTCGTTTTGCAGTGGCCTTCATACCTTGCTGGGTGACGATGCTTTGCGAAGCGACATGAGGGCAAAGGCCGTGCAGTATGTGGAGAATCACTATGCAAAACAGGAAATAATAGATAAGATAAGGGCGCTGCTGGATGAAACCATTGGTGCGAAGCGGAAAGGAAAGCAAGAATGATTTGCAGTGTAATATTGGCGGGTGGTGCGGGAACGCGCCTTTGGCCGCTGAGTGATAGCAATATACCCAAGCAATTTTTAAAGCTGTTTTCGGAGAACAGCATGATTGTGGAAACCAGCAACCGTGTGAAAGAGCATGTGCCGCTGGATTGCCAATATGTTCTTACGGGGGAAAAATATCGAAATTTGGTAGAGAATGAGTTTGGCGGTGAAATAAATATACTGGCCGAACCCGAGGCAAAAAACACTGCCCCGTGCATATTGTGGGCGGCGCTGAAAATAGCAAAAGACTGCGACAAAGAGGCTGTAATGGTTGTTATGCCATCCGATCACACAATAAAAGATGAGATTGCCTTTTCCAGTGCGCTGAAAACGGCTGTGGAGAAGGCCAAAGAGGGCAGCATTGTTACCTTTGGCATTGTGCCCACTCGACCGGAAACAGGCTATGGCTATATAGAGATAGAGGATACCAACTATACGCCCAATGTTGTGGCAAAAAAACTGACAGCATTTCACGAAAAACCAAATAGTGAAAAAGCCGAAGAATATATTGCCGCAGGTAACTACATGTGGAACAGCGGCATGTTTATATTCAAAGCGGGTACGATTTTAGATGAGTTTGAAAAATACTGCCCAGAAGTTTATAATTGCTTTAAAGAGATTGATGTAGACAACGTTGCCGATGTGCAGAAAGCTTTTGCCAGCACGCCATCCGTATCGGTAGACTATGCCATAATGGAGCATACGAAAATTGCTGTGTGTGTGCCATCGGTATTTGGGTGGAGCGATGTGGGCGGCTATGAAAGCCTGCATGAAGAAAGCCAACAGGATGAAAACAAAAATGTGCTGCGCGGCAATGTGATTGCGCAGGAAACCACAAATTGCTATATATTTGGCGAAAAACGCATTGTGTGCATTGGGCTGGAGGATTTGGTGGTAGTGGAAAATGGAGATACCATTTTAATTGCGAAAAAGGGTATGTCCAGCAAAATAGGTGCAATTGCAAAAGAGATAGGCAATTAGGAAAAAGTAACAATCGTTATTTTATGTTCTTTTTAAGAATAGCTGTGCGAATCGCATGAATACAATGAAAATACGGAGGTGGATATGCGATATCCAATTCTTTTAAGCCCTGTTTGTAAGGAGTATATCTGGGGCGGAACAAATTTGAAATCAAAGTACAACAAATCGTGTGGTTTGGATACCATTGCCGAAAGCTGGGAGCTGGCTGCGCATGAAGAAGGCACTTGCAGCATTGCAAATGGCCAGTATGCAGGCATGCTGTTTACAGAGTATTTGCAGGAAGTTGGGGATGTTTTGGGAAGCAGAGCGGGTGGGGAGCTGCCGCTGCTGGTAAAGTATATAGACACTGCAGACAACCTTTCTGTTCAGGTTCATCCAGATGATGCCTATGCGAAAAAGAACCACAATGCGCCCGGCAAAACGGAATTTTGGTATATTATGGACTGTGCAGAAGATGCGCAGCTGTATTATGGATTCAAGCAGCCCACCAGCCGAGAGGAGTTTATGCGTCGTGCGGCTGATGGCAGTATAGAGGAAATATTGAACAAAATGAAGGTGAAGCCGGGTGATTCATTCGTGATACCACCGGGATTGGTGCATGCCATTGGAAAGAACATGACGGTGGCGGAAATAGGAACCAACTGTAACATAACCTATAGAATATATGATTATGGAAGGCTGGATGCCGCCGGAAACCCACGCCCATTACACGTGCAAAGCGCTGCGGATGTATTTCGCTGTGACGTTGGCAACAAGCCGTGGGTAGAGGGGAAAATAGATTGCGGGCCGTTTGCTGTTTCTTTGTTGCAACTGAACGGCATTCTGGATATGGCATCCTGTGAAGAGAGCTTCCAATGCATTTTGTGTGTGGAGGGAAGCTGTCGGATAGACCGCTGTGTGCAATTGGAGGCAGGTGGCAGCGTGTTTATTCCCGCGGGGATGCAATACACCATGAATGGAAATGCAACCCTGCTGGTGGTAACGGTTTAACAAGTGAAAAAAGAGCTTTGAAAAAAGACTGTGCTTGATATAGCTGTGCGGAAGAGGTGCGCGGATGGGTGAAAAAAAAGAGCTGCGAAAAGCAGCAAGCGAAAAAGATAAGGAAATAGAATTGCTAAAAGCCCGTCTGTTTGTTGCCGAAAGTGATGTGGATAGATTGGACAAGGCGCTGCAGCAAGCACTGGCAGAGTTCAGCAGAATCAATGCTGAACTTGTTTCTGTTTATAGCTCCAAACGTTGGAAGCTTACGGAATCGCTCTCAAATATAAAACAAACATTCAAAAAAGCAGAACCAGCATCGATTGTAACAAAAGTTACAGAAGAAAGCGGCTTTCATATAGACGAAAACCAGAAAACCGCACTGGTGGTAGACCGCACTGTACCAATGCCGGATAAGGACGCGGGCTCTAAAGCGGCGCTGGGCTATATGGAAATATTGCAGGATATGGGATATGGTGTGCTATTTATGGGGGAAGACTTTGCACTGCCGGAACCCTATACAAAGCAAATGGAAGATATGGGCATTCGGGTGCTGGGTGGTGCATACTATAGGAACAACTGGAAAAGTTGGCTGGTGGAAAATGCAACTAAAATAAATCTGGCTGTGGTAAGCCGCCCCAATGTGGCGCGACGATTTTTACATGAAATAAAGCAGCAAACCAATGCAAAGGTGCTGTATATGGGTCAAGATTTACATTTTTTGCGACTGATGCGGGAACAAGAGTGGAGCGATGCTATTCAGGATAGTGATGTGGAACTGCAACGTGCTATGGAACTGGTGGCAATGAGTGACGCGGATGCCACGCTAATGTATAGCGATGTAGAGTGCGGTATGATTCACGACAGCTTTGGCATAGAGGCGCAAACAATTCCACTTTATTTCTACAAAGAGATTCCCGAGCGCAAGGAAGGTTTTTCCGCAACGGCGGACTTGCTTTTTGTGGGTGGATTTCAGCATCACCCCAATGTGGATGCAATGAAGTGGTTTGTGGCAGATGTGCTGCCCCTTATCAAACGGGAATTGCCGGATGTGAAACTATTTATAGTGGGCGCAAACCCGACAGAGGAAATACTGGCTTTGCAAAGTGCAGACGTGGTGGTAACGGGGTTTGTATTGGAAGAGGAGCTGGAGGAATACTACAATAAATGCCGTGTGTGTGTGGTGCCTCTGCGGTATGGTGCGGGGGTGAAGGGAAAAACACTGGAGGCGCTATACCATGGCATTCCCATTGTTTCCACAGCAATTGGGATAGAAGGCATGCCCGGGATAGAACAATTGGTGCCCCCCGCAGACCAAGCGCAAGAGTTTGCCCAGCGGGTGGCGGCGCTTTATACAGATGAAACAGCATGGCAACGGCAAAGCCAGGCCTACAAGAAGTACCTTCTGGAGCACTATTCCTATGAAAGTGCAAAAGGTGTTATGGAAAGGATAATCAATGAGCTATAAAAAACTTTATATGCAGTGGCTGGAAAAGGCCAAGGGTGATCCCGAACTGCTGGAAGAACTGTTGAGAATACAGACAGATGACGATGCGATAGAAGATCGTTTTTACCGTGAGCTGGCTTTTGGAACGGGCGGAATGCGCGGGCTGATAGGCGCGGGTACAAACCGAATGAATGTATATACGGTTGCGCGAGCTAGCCAAGGCCTTGCCAACTATTTGAAAGGGAAAAAGGAAGCGCCATCTATTGCCATTGCCTATGACAGCAGAAAGAACTCTTATGAATTTGCCCTTACTGCGGCCAGTGTATTTGCTGCAAATGGCATTAAAGTTCATATTTTTGGGGAATTGACGCCCACGCCAATGCTTTCCTTTGCTGTAAGGGAACTGGGCTGTGACGCGGGGATTGTGGTGACGGCAAGCCACAACCCTGCAGCATACAATGGTTATAAAGTGTACAATGAGGATGGATGCCAGATTACGCTGGAGGCTGCCAATCAAATCACTGCCTATATTGGTGAGCTGGATTACTTTTCGGGAATCAAAACAGAAGAGCTGGAACGTGCTAAAAAACGTGGTATGTTTCAATATATAGAGACAGCGGTAGAGGATGCCTATTTTGCTGCCGTAAAGGCATGCAGCGTATATGCAGATGTGAAAAATACGAATTTAAAAGTGGTGTACACGCCACTAAACGGTGCAGGAAACAAACCGGTTCGGCGTATATTGGAAGCAATTGGCATTTATGACCTGTATGTAGTGCCGGAGCAAGAGCTTCCGGATGTTGCGTTCTCCACCTGCCCATATCCCAACCCAGAATCGCAAAAGGCTCTTTCCTATGGCATTGAACTGGCAGAGCGAATTGGGGCAGACATTGTTTTAGGAACGGACCCAGATTGCGACCGCGTGGGTGCGGCTGTTTTGTATGGAGGGGAATATACGCTGATTAATGGCAACCAGATGGGTGCGTTGTTGCTGAATTTCATATGCAGAATGCGCAAAAAGTATAAAACCATTCCAGACAGGCCTTTTGCGGTAAAAACAATTGTTACAACAGAATTGGTACAGGCCATTGCAGATAGCTATGGCGTGGAATTGAAAAATGTATTGACTGGGTTTAAGTTTATAGGTGAATGTATTGGTGATTTGGAAAAAGAAGGCGAAGAGAACCGCTTTGTATTTGGGCTGGAGGAAAGCTACGGCTATCTTTCGGGAACCTATGTGCGGGATAAAGATGCTGTGAATGCCAGTATGCTGGTTTGCGAAATGGCGGCCTACTACAAAAAGAAAGGCAAAACGCTGGTGGACGCATTGTTTGGCCTGTATGAAAAGTTTGGTGTGTATTATGATAGGCTGGAAAGCACCAGCTATGAAGGCGCACAGGGAATGCGGGATATGGCAGATATTATGGACAAATTGCGCGAAAGCCCACCCAGTACGCTTGCCAGTGAAGCGGTTGTAGAGGTGAGGGATTATTTGAAACGTGTGATATACAAGCAGGATGGACAGCACGATACCGGCCTTCCTGCCTCCAATGTGCTGGGGCTTGCGCTGGAAAGCGGCTCCACGGTAATCGTTCGACCATCGGGCACAGAGCCTAAGCTAAAGGTATACTATTCGTTGCATTGCGATGGCGGATTGGAAGAGTGCGAAAAAAGATATCAAACGGTAGTGGAAGATATGGCGAAAATATTGCGGCCATAGGAAGCGCATTGCGGTATTTGGAAAATGATTTTCTTGACAGTAATCTCTATGGTTGTGGCAAAATTAAATGTACAAGCAGTGGGATATACGCTATAATTATACGGTATTATAAACTAGGTATGCTGTTTGTACTGAAATTGATGGAGGAGAAAACATGAAAAAAACAATATCTTTATTGCTTTGCGTAGCGCTGGTATGTATGGCCTTGGCGGCGTGTGCGCCACAGACAACAACCCCTGCTGCGGAAACAGCGGCAGCGGCCGATGCTGCAACAGAGGCACCGGCTGCAGCAGAGCCCGCGGTGGAAGAACCGGCAGCGGCCGAGCAACCAACGGCAGAAGCACCAGCTGCTGCAGACAGTGCGGATGGCCTGCAAAAGATAAAAGATGCAGGCAAACTGGTATTGATGACAAACGCAACGTTCCCGCCTTACGAGTATTTGGGCGAGGGTAGCGCGGTGGTTGGCACCGATATAGAAATTGCGCAAATGATAGCAGACGAAATTGGTGTGAAGCTAGAAGTTGTGGATATGGATTTTGACGGACTGATTCCTGCGCTGCAAGGCGGAAAAGGTGACCTAGTGGCAGCGGGTATGACAATTACGGACGAGCGTTCTCAGGCAGTGGATTTTTCCATTCCCTATGCGGACGCCACTCAGCTTATCATTGTGCGCAAGGATGACCCCAAAGTGACCAGTGCGGAAGATTTTGAAGGCAAAACCATTGGCGTGCAGCTGGGCACAACAGGCGATATGTACATACAATGGGAAATAGATGCCGGCGCGAATATAGAGCTGAGCCAGTATAAATCCAACATGGAAGCCGCTATGGATTTGGTAAATGGCAGGCTGGATGCTATTGTGCTGGATGAACTTCCGGCAAAGAACATTGCGGCAGCAAATGACTCCCTTACCATTATAGAGGAACCCTTTACAACAGAGCAGTATGCCATGGCTGTGGCCAAAGGCAACACCAGCTTGCTGGATGTGGTGAACACAGTGCTGCAAAGACTGATGGATGAAGGCAAAGTAGTGGAGATGAATGACAAATATACGCAAGATTTTTCCAGCAGAAGCTAAAGTAGGAAAGCAATTTATGTCCAAACGCAAGTGTTTGCGTTTGGACATTTCGTATACGGGCTTGGTGTTGCGTGCAAATGGGAAAAAGAGTTTTGCATAAGCACAGAACAATTTAGGGGTTGGATGTAAACTATGTTTAATGATATTCCGGGGCAGATATATGCGGCGTTGGCGGTAGAAAACAGATGGATGCTTTACCTAAATGGCCTGCTGATAACATTGATGATTGCCGGCATTGCGGTGGTGCTGGGCGTTGCCATTGGCTCGGGTGTTGCCATAGCCAAAGTGAATGCGTTGCAAAACCGCAAAATGAAATGGCTGGGCACGATTTGCGAGATATACACAACGGTGATTCGCGGCACCCCCGTGCTGGTGCAATTGCTGATTATGTACTATGTTATTTTCATTACTGCGCCCAAAAGCATGTCGCCCTATGTGGCGGCTTTGGCATTTGGTATAAACAGTGGCGCCTACGTTGCGGAGATTGTGCGCGCAGGCATTATGTCTGTAGATAAGGGGCAGATGGAAGCGGGGCGCTCGCTGGGGCTTTCGCGCGGCATGACCATGAGAACGATAATATTTCCTCAGGCCATAAAGAATATACTGCCTGCATTGGGAAATGAATTTATTGTGCTATTTAAGGAAACATCGGTAGTGGGCTATATTGCCGTTACCGATTTAACACGTGCAGGTGAACTGGTGCGGTCACAAACCTTTAATGCATTGATTCCGTTGTTGATTGTGGCAGTGCTGTATTTGGCCATAGTAATGCTAATAAGCTGGTTGCTTAAAAAGCTGGAACGCAGGCTGGCGCTGAGCGATATGAGGTAGAACACAATGATTGTAACCAAGGCTTTGACAAAAAAATTCAACGACAATGTGGTGCTAAAGGGCATTGACGAACACATAGAAAAAGGCGAAAAAGTGGTGATTGTAGGGCCGTCTGGCAGCGGGAAATCCACATTTCTTCGTTGCTTAAACCTTTTGGAAAAACCCACCAGTGGCGAAATTTGGTTTGAGGGAAACCTAATAACCAGTGCGTCTGAGCAACAAATAGACAGCCTTCGTGCAAAAATGGGTATGGTGTTTCAGCAATTCAATCTGTTCCCGCATATGACGGTGCGCAAAAACATAACTTTGGCACCAACCAAGCTGGGGGTATTAACAGAAGATGAGGCAAATGAAAAGGCAGAAGTGCTGTTGCGGCGCATCAATCTGTTTGAAAAGATGGATGCTTACCCGGCATCGCTGTCGGGCGGGCAAAAGCAACGCGTGGCTATTGTACGTGCGTTGGCTATGAACCCGGATGTAATGCTGTTTGACGAGCCAACCTCGGCTTTAGACCCGGAAATGGTGGGCGAGGTTCTGGACTTTATGGAAACACTGGCCAATGATGGCATGACTATGGTGGTGGTAACTCACGAGATGGGCTTTGCCAAGGAGGTGGCTACGCGCTGCCTGTTTATGGATGAGGGCAAAATATTGGAGCAAGCCAAGCCGGAGGCGTTCTTTGGGAACCCGCAAAATGCGCGACTAAAGGATTTTCTCTCTAAGGTGCTATAATAAAACAGTACAAAACAGAAGTTTTGCAATAAACCATGCGCATGCGTGGTTTTTTCTTTTGCTGTTTTGGAGCACAGAACGAAACAATAGAAAAATGGCGAATGGCATAATTGCCCCAGCAGTTGCATTTGCTTCTGTTTTATTGATATAATGAGACAGGTGTCATTTGATGGTATCTGCAAGGAACTGTACAGGCACTGAAAACTGATTTTTGAAGACGGGTATCCCCATGGGAACTCGAGCGGAGGTAAAGAAATGAATAGCAAGAAGAGTCCAATTGCTTTTGTAGCGATACTCACGGCAATTATGCTGGTATTTGGGTTTACGCCCATTGGCTACATACCATTGCCATTTGCCAAAATTACGCTAATGTGCTTGCCTGTGATTATAGGCACGCTGGTGCTGGGGCTTAGAACGGGGTTGGTGCTTTCGGTGGTGTTTATACTCACTAGTATTGCGCAGTTGTTTATGAACCCCGATGCTGTATCGTTATTGTTATTTCAGGCAAAGCCTTTTGTTTACTTGCTTTGTTTGGTTATTCCCAGGCTGTTGATTCCCTTCACTACATACGGGATTTCTAGGGCAATGGGTGGCAAATGGCCTCGTCCCGCATTGTTTGTATCCTCGGCGGTGGGTTCCTTTACCAATACATTCTTGTATTTGGGCATGTTGCAACTGTTTTTTGTGCCGGTGCTGGCCAGTGGACTTACGCTGGATACAGCCGGGGCAACTGCTGCAATATGGGCAGTGGTGCTAACAAATGGCATTCCCGAAGCAATTGCAGCGACGCTTATTTGCCCGCTGGTAGTGATGGCTGTGAGAAAGGTAGTGAAAAAACCTGTACCGCCAACAATAAAAAAGGAGATTTCGGCTGAATGATACTAGCAATGGATGTGGGGAATACCAACATAAAATGCGGCTTGTTTGAAAACAATAAGCTGGCACACTCGTTTCGTATCTCTACAGATATAGACCTGACATCGGATGAATACGGCATTAGCATGTTAAGCTTTTTTGACTATCTAAATTTGTCACCAAAGGACGTGGAGGGCATCATTGCCTCCTCTGTAATACCTTCGGTCAATTACACCATAGAGCACATGTCCCGCCAATATTTTGGAAGAAAGCCTATGTTTGTTGGCCCGGGTATTAAAACGGGTATTAATATAAAATATGATAACCCCAAAGAGCTGGGTACGGACAGGATTGTAAATGCTGTTGCGGCATATGAGATGTTTGGTGGCCCTGTTATCACGGTGGATTTTGGCACTGCCACCAGCTTTGGTGCCATTTCCAAAGAGGGGGATTTTATGGGAGGCGCCATTTGCCCGGGCATACGTATCTCTTCAGAGGCGCTTACAGATTACGCGGCAAGGCTGCCACGCGTGGAACTGGTTCGCCCGGAAAAGGTGATTTGTAAAAGCACAGTTTCGGGTATGCAGGCCGGCATTATATTCGGCTATGTGGGGCAGGTAAAATATATTGTGGAAAAAATGCAACAAGAAATGGGCAAGGCAAAAGTAATTGCTACAGGTGGCTTTTCCGGATTAATTGCCAGTGAAACAGATGTGATAGACGAAATAATACCCACCCTTACCTTAATTGGGTTGGATAAGATTTATGCAAAAAATGTTTAGGAGGATGCGCGGATGAGAGAAGTGAAGATAGCAATTCTGGGAATGGGAACAGTTGGTGGCGGCATTTACCAGCTGATTGAAATGGAACGGCAGAATATGATGCACAAGGAGAATATTCGCCTTGTGGTGAAAAAGACACTGGCGCTGAACTATGCCGTGGATGTGCCGGAAGAGATAAAAGCCAATAACATTGACGAGATTGTGAATGACCCGGAAATAGAAATTGTGGCAGAAGTGATGGGCGGCGTGAACCCGGCCAAAGACTTTCAATTGAAGTGTTTGGCTGCAGGCAAAACAGTGGTTTCTGCGAATAAGGATATGATTTCGCAAAATTGGCCAGAGCTGGAAGCTGCGGCAAGGCAAACGGGTGCAGGGCTTTATTTCGAGGCGGCTGTGGGCGGCGGTATTCCCATACTGCGTGCCTTGAACGACTCTATGCAGGCAAACAGCATAAACCGCATATATGGCATTGTGAATGGCACAACAAACTATATTTTAACCAAAATGGACGATGAAGGGCTGGACTATGGCGATGTGCTGAAGGAAGCGCAGGCACTGGGCTATGCCGAAGCAGATCCCACCAGCGATGTGGAGGGCTATGATGCGCGCTACAAACTATCTATATTGGCATCTATGGCGTTTCATGGGCGGGTGCCTGTGGACAAGATATTCTGCGAAGGTATAACGGGCGTTACTAAACTGGACATAGAAATTGGGCGGGAACTAGGCTATGTGGTGAAGCTGCTGGCAATTGGCAAAAAGGCGCCGGATGGAACAGTGGAGGTGCGGGTGCACCCCACAATGCTGCCCAAGGATCACCCTCTTTCTACGATAAAGGGGTCGTTTAATGCGATATTTATAAACGGCAGTGCAGTGGGAGAGATGATGTGGTATGGCAAGGGAGCGGGCGACCTGCCTACAGCCAGTGCCTTGGTTTCGGATATGCTGTATGCCGCAGGGCGGGAAACCCACCGTTACGTTACCTTCAACAACAGCTATGAAGCGGATAGCCTTCGGTTTAGCGACAATTGGCTAACGGAATACTATATTCGTACACAGGTGGTGGACAAACCGGGCGTATTGGCAAAAATAGCCGGTATTTTGGGCAAGCACCATGTGAGCATTGAAAGCGTGATACAAAAACCCGGCGAGGGCGGCGAAGCACCGCTGATACTGGTGACACATCAGGCGCACGAAAAGGATCTGAGCGGAGCGGTGAAGGAAATTGGAGAGCTGGCAGAGGTGTGCACAAAGCCCAGTGTAATCCGCGTGGAAAAATAATGCGATTTGGAGGCAAATACAAATGATAAGAAAGCAGTATGACATATGCGAACGCCCGGGTATGCGGGGCGGCGAAGGTACCGTGACCATAAAGGGCTGGCTGACAGATGAGGAAAAGCCGGAAAACTTGCGTTTGGCGGCTACCCTAGTATTGCCATGTGGCGCTTCCATTGGCAACCACGGACACGATGGAGAGGCAGAAATTTTTCACATTCAGGCGGGCGTGGGGGAATACAACGACGATGGCACAACATACCCGGTGAAGGCTGGGGATGTGCTGACCTGCTACAGCGGGCATCAGCATGGCATAAAAAATACAGGCGATGCAGATCTTTTGGTTAACGCGATTATAATAACTGGAATAACTGGTTAAGGAGTAAAAATTATGGTTAGAACATATATTACAGAAACACAACAGGCACTGTGTGGCGGCAAAGGCGAGGTAAAGTTTGAATACTGGGTTGCGGAAGAGGAAAAATCTCCGAATTTGGATTTGTGTGTGACGCTTTCCATGACGCCGGGCGCAACCGTGGGGGAACACAAGCACGAGGGAAACACCGAAATTTACCGTGTGCTTTCGGGAGAAGGGATGTATAATGACAATGGCAACAAAGTAAAAGTGGGCAAGGGAGATGTGCTGGTTTGCTACGATGGCGAAATGCATGGCATTGAGAACACAGGCGATGGAGAACTGGTGTTTGACGCAATAATTGTAAGAAGCTAACTGCTATAGAAAAGGAGAAATAAATGGGCGATTTAACATGGCTGTGGATACTGATAGGTGTGGTGGTGGCTGTTGTGGTTATCATTGTTATTTGGTATATCAGTGCCTACAATAACTTTATTAAGATGAAAAACAACATTGAGGAGGCATTTGCCACCATAGATGTATACCTGAAAAAACGCTTTGACCTGATTCCCAACCTTGTGGAAACAGTGAAGGGCTACGCCACGCACGAGAGTGAAACGCTGGAAAAGGTAACGGCGGCACGCAACAGTGTGGCAAATTCCAGCACCACGCAGGAGCGTTTGGATAACGAGAACATACTTTCGGGCACACTGCGCAGTTTGTTTGCAGTTTCGGAGGCATACCCGGATCTGAAGGCAAATACCAACTTTTTGGATTTGCAGAATCAGCTGAAGCAGGTGGAGGTAGATTTGGCAAATGCGCGTAAATTCTACAACGCGAATGTGAAGATGTTTAACACCAAGTTGCAAACCGTTCCTACCAACCTGATTGCCCGCAAGTTTAACTTTGAGAAACAACCGATGTTTGAAGTTTCAAACGAGCAGGAACGAGAAAACGTAAAAGTACAGTTTTAGCTGCAAAAGGGGGCAGGGCAAATACCCTGCCTCTTTTATTTACTTTACAGGGGAAATAGAGAAAATGAAAAAAATAACAATTGTTATAATTGCTTTGCTGATACTTGTTCTGCCGCTAACCTGCTATGCAGCGGCAGCATTTACAGTGGAAGGCTTTGATGTGAATATAAATGTGAACGATGATAACTCGTACAACGTTCAAGAGCGCATTACACAGAACTATTTTGCGCAGGCGCATGGTATGATTCGAACCCTAGACACGGAACCCATTGTGAGCAGGCAAGTGAATGGTGAAGTGCAGCGAGAGCGCGTAAGTGTTCGCGTGTTTGATGTAGATGTGGACAATCAGTTTGAGACGGATACCAGTGATGGAAAATTGTCCATTCGCATTGGAGACCCAGATACCTATGTAACGGGCATGCATACGGATACTATTTCGTATACGTATGAAGTGGGAGATGACAGGAACCCCAATTTTGACGAATTCAATTACAATATTATTGGCTATGAATGGGAAGCGCCCATTAGCAATGTCACTTTTCATATTACAATGCCACACGACTTTGATGCTTCCAAAATTGGTTTTAGCGTGGGGCCGGCCGGTGTAAGCGGATACGACCCATCCCTGCTAAGCTATACCGTGGAAGGCAGGCAAATTAGTGGCTCTTATGCGGGCACGCTGCAACCGGGCGAGTCCATTTCCATTCGCATAGAATTGCCAGAGGGCTACTACACCAGTGTGTTGACCATGGCCGACAGAACAACTGTTGCATTGGGCATTATATATGCGGCGGCAGGGCTGCTGTTTGTGCTGTTCCTGATATTCCGCCGCAAAGCAAAACCTTTGCAAACTGTAGAGTTTTATCCGCCAGAGGGAATGACCTCTGCGGATGTGGGCTATATCATAGATGGTACGGTGGAGGACAAGGATGCTTTGTCGTTGCTTATTTATTGGGCAGACAAAGGTTTTTTGGAAATTCATGAAGGCGAAAAAAAGAAGGAAATGGTTTTTAAAAAGCTGAAAGATTTGCCAGCAGAAGCCAATGAATACGAGACTGTTATGTTTGATAAATTGTTTGAAGCGGGGGATAGCGTAACCACAAAGAGCTTGGAAAACAGTTTCTATTCCACCATTGCTGTGGTAAAGGGACGTATTGCAAGCAAGTTTAAACTGCAAGAGAACCAAATTTTCACAGCGCCCTCCCAAGCGCTGCAAGGCTTGGCCTATCTATTGGCGGCGCTGCCCATTACCATTATGGCTATTGTAACGGCGTATTTTGAAACGCGCTCACTCTTATTAACGCTGATTGCAGCGGGCGTTGCGTTGGCAATTGCTGCCTCTTTGGGTGCGAGCTATGTTTCCTTGCTAGACAAATGGCAATCCGAAAAAGCATCCTCTAAAGCGGGGGGGCTGGTTGTATGGCTTGTGCTTTCAGTGTTGTTTTATTTGATTGCTATGTTTATTTGCTCGTCGGTATTCGAAACAACCTTTATGTGGCCGCCGTTGCTTAGCTTTTTGCTGACTCTGCTGGTGCCCTATTTTAAAAAACGCACGGAAAAGGGGCTTTACTGGCAGGGCAGAATACTGGGGCTAAAAAACTTTATTCAATCGGTAGAACTGGAAAAGCTGAAAATGCTGGTGGAAGAAGATCCCGCATATTTTTACAATATACTTCCGTATGCTTATGTACTGGGTTTAAGCGACAAGTGGGCAAAGCAGTTTGAAAGCATTGCGGTGGAGCCGCCCACATGGTACTATGGCAGCGGCTGGTCCACATTCTCTACCATTTACTTTACAAGTGTGCTGATGAGCTCTATGTCGCGCACACAGCAAAGCATGATGATGGGTGCAGGAAATACCTCTGGTGGCTTCCGCATAGGTGGCAGCGGCGGTGGCGGCTTCTCGGGCGGTGGGTTCTCGGGTGGCGGCTTTGGCGGCGGTGGCGGCAGCTCTTGGTAATACCAAACACTGATAATACTAATTTCTATAGCCGCAGCAGTAGCTTCCTGCCAATCGCGCCATTGCGCTCTTGGGGAAGCCTTGCATGGGTGATACCAGCGGCGCGCAGGCTTGCCGGGTATCGCCGCATAAGATGCGGCATCCAAACAGCTCGCTGTTTGGAAAGATCAGTATTATAACGTTTTTAGTCAAGAATTAGTATAAAAAAACCGGCTTGCAATGGCCGGTTTTTGTTTTGTATATATAACACTTTTGAAAATTTAAAAAATTATAAAACAGTGGCCGTTTTACGCCCCAGCTCACGATCTAGTTTTTTGAATAAGGCAGAAGCTGCATTGGCATCCATACTAAAGCGCTGTACGCCCAGTTCTGCAATTTGCAACAGTTCATCTATACCTGCCACTTGCCCTGCTGCCTTTAGTTGAACAACTTCGCTAAGGGACTCCTTCAGTATTGAAAAGGTATTTGCAGACAGTTGGGTTTCAAAGAAGCCCGTGCTGTTTTTAAGATAAGCTGCTTTGGTTTTGGAAACCAGTTTTGCAGCTGTAGAAATTTCAGATTCGTTCATTTGCGCGGCCTCTATAATAACGGTGACCGGTAGCTTTACACAATCGCAAACCGCATCAATTTCCTGTTTTACATAGGCCAGATTCCCGGAAAGAAAAGCATTCATATTGATAACCAAATCAATCTCTTCGGCTCCCATAATCTCTGTTTGTTTGGCGGAATATACCTTTACAGAAGTTAAGTCACTTCCCAAGGGGTAGCTTATGCTTACGCATTTTTTTATGCCTTCATAACCCAGCGTATTTTTTAATGTGTAGGTGAGAAAGCAAGGATGTACATTGGTGGCGGCACAATTATAGGCCTTCGCTATGTTGCATAGCTTTTCTATATCTTTTAAACGGCAGGCCTGAGATAATGCGGCAACCTCCACAATGCTGGGGATTTGTTCCATACTAAAGTCCATTGAATGCTCCTTAAGTTGCTTGATATATTGCCTGTGTGCAGGCATAAAGGTTTTTGCTCATTGATATAATAAGGCAACAGCAATTCCATGTCAATATAGTATAAATATTTGTTTTGCATAAAATAGACTTGCATTTAGCGAAGAGATAACATATAATAACAAAAGACAGCAAACGATAATAAATGCGAGTATCGCACAAAGAAACGCAAAATAGCTGTAGTGGCATGAGACAAAGGAAATGGGAATGAATTATAAAGTGGAAGAAAACATATTTGCAGAAGAAAGAAAGCAAATGATTGTGGACTTGGTGAATACCAATGTAAAAACCACTGTTACAGAGCTTTGTCAAAAATTTGCTGTTTCGCCAGCCACCATTCGCAATGACCTGCGAGAGCTGGAAGAGGGTGGGCTGCTAAAGCGAACGCATGGTGGCGCTATTTCAAACCGTCGTGCCAATTTTGAACCAAATGCATATCAAAAAGAAGTGGAGCGCATGAAGCAGAAACTGGCTATTGCACAAGTGGCAACGGCCTATGTAAATGAAGGCGATACCATTGCGATAGATACTGGAACCACCACATTTGAATTTGCTAAACTACTGGTAGACTACAACAATTTAACCGTGATAACAAATGATTTACAAATAGCAGCCTACCTAGAGCGTAACTCCAATGCGGGTATTATTATGGCGGGCGGCGCAGTGCGCAGGAACTTTCACTGCACGGCGGGCAGCAAGGCAATAGACACCATTGCAGACCTAAATGTAGACCGTGCCTTTATTGGCGCAAATGGCGTGAGCGTAAAACGCGGCATTACCACACCCAATATAGAAACGGCGCAGGTGAAAGAAAAGCTGATAGAGCTGAGCGAAGAAGTGATTCTTCTGGTAGATAGCCTAAAGATAGATAAGGTGTCTTTTGCACGTTATGCCAGCATAAAGCAGGTGGATGTGTTGATTACCGATGACGAGGCAGACCCCGAGTATTTGGAACAGATAAAAAGCAAGGGTGTTATTGTGGAAGTTTGCTCGGTGGGAAATAGACACTAAAAGCAAAAGGCAACAAACAAGAACAAACGACAACAAACACTTGCAAACGCCAAGGAGTTGGAAGGTGCAAGAAACCAAGCATGGTTGGAAAGGACGAAAACGAACGTGAAGAATATTGGAATTTGCCTAATAGGGGCAGGCCGGGCTGGCATGATTCATGCCATGAATTTTAAGAACAAAGTAAATGGCGCGCATATGGAGGCTGTGGTAGACGCGGTGGAGGACACCGCAAAGGCAGCGGCTGCAGAGCTGGGCATTACAAAGTGGTATACCGACTACAAGCAAATATTAAATGACAGTGCTGTGGATGCAGTGGTGGTGGTATCGCCAACCAACCTGCACAAGCAAATAGTGGTGGATTGCGCCAAAGCAGGAAAGCATATTTTCTGTGAAAAACCTATGGCTATGGATGTGGCTGAGTGTGAGGAAATGATAGCGGCATGCGAAAGCACAAATGTGAAACTGCAAATAGGCTTTATGAGAAGGCATGATGAGAGCTTTAAGGAAGCGAAACGGCAGATAGAGGCAGGCGTGATTGGAGACACTGTGCTGGTGCGCTCCTGCACACGCGGACCTAGCAAACCACGCGAGTGGATGTTTGACATAAAAAAATCCAATGGCATACTGGCCGAGCTGAACAGCCATGATATTGATACCGTTCGCTGGATGGCAGATAGTGATATTAATACCTTCAATGTGGTGGCCGGAAACTATAGGAACAAGGAAGTGGCAGAACAATACCCCCATTACTATGATAGTGTAGTGATGAGTGGAGAGTTTGACAATGGCGTGCAGTATATGATAGACGGCGCTGCCCATGTGCAGTATGGCTACGATGCACAGCTGGAGGTGGTGGGCACCAAAGGCGTGATTCGTGTGTCCCGGCAAACGGGCAACAATGTGGAAACGGTGTCTGTGGAAAACGGCATACAGCGTCCCTTTATTAAAAGCTGGATGAACCTTTTTGTAGATGCATATTTAGCAGAAGATACGCACTTTGTGGACTGTATTACAAACGATAAGACACCCGCGGTGACCGGTGTGGATGGGCTGATGGCGGTAAAAGCGGTGGAGCGCGGAAACGAGCTGATTGTAAAACAACTGGACGAAAAGAGAAAAGCATGAAGATAGTTCGGACTGTTTATGGTGACATTGCGCCCGGAGAATTGGGGCACACGCAATGCCACGAGCATATATTCATAGAAAAAGATAAAAGCGCTGAAATAAACCCTGTGTTGTGCATAGACAACTTGGAAAAAAGCACACAGGAACTTCGGCGATACAAGCAGGCAGGCGGCGATGCCATAGTGGATGCTCAGCCAGTGATGTGTGGACGCATAGCGGAATGGCAGGTGGAAGCCTCGGCACATGCCCAAGTGCATGTGATTGCTTCTACCGGGTTTCACAAAACCATGTTCTACTATGAAGATAGCTACATTTTTAGCGACAGCGAGGAGAAAATCTGCGATCTGTATATAAGCGAAATACTGCAGGGAATGCGTAGTTCGCGTACCGAGGGATACCGAACGCTGGATGCCAAAGCAGGGATTATAAAAGTGGCTGTGGATACAGCTGGATTGTATGCGGATAAAACCTACGAAAAATTGCATACTGCGGCGGCGGCAGCACAGCGGCGCACAGGCGCGGCGGTAATGTGCCATATGGAACAGGGCAGCAATGCTTTGGAAGTAGCGGATTTTTACAGCAAAGCGGGGGTGCCTGCGGATAGGCTGTGGCTGGCGCATTTGGATAGGGCAGAGGGCGACATTGGCATACACAAGGAACTGTTGGCGCGGGGCTGCTATTTGGAATATGACACCATTGCCCGCGAAAAATACCACAGTGACGAAAAGGAAAGAGAACTGATTTTGGCTTTAATAGAGGCCGGATACGAGAAACAGTTGTTACTGGGTCTGGATACCACACGGGCAAGGCTAACTAGCTATGGCGGCGAAACCGGCCTAGACTATATACTAAAAACCTTTCTGCCATATTTGTTGGCCGGCGGGGTAGCACAGGCGCAAATACAGCGGCTGATGGTGCAAAACCCAGCGGCGGCACTGGCAATAGAAGAAAATATATTGCTGCAAAAATAAGATCAATCCGCATATGTTTTTGGTTGCGGAATAGCATAAGTTCAATAAAATCTAATATATATAATAATAAGGAGATTAAACATGGCAAAGTACGAACCTGCAACACAGCCTACGATGTATTTCATAGGCGTTACAACCGGTAGCTCTTCCATTATGAAGGTGTTCCCTGAATGGGCAAAAGCACTGGGGCTGAAGGATGCGGTGATGAAGGGAATTGACATAGCAATTCACGCAGACCCGCAGGAATATGTGGATGTGGTGAAGTTTATAAAGGAAGATCCGCTCTCTATGGGCGCTTTGGTAACAACACACAAAATAGATCTTTACAATGCAACAAAGCAATACTTTGAATATATTGATCCTTATGCAGAGATGTTTAGCGAGCTTTCCTCTATTTCCAAAAGGGGCGACAAGCTATGTGCGCATGCCAAAGATCCTATTACTTGCGGTCTGGCATTGGAAGAATTTGTACCCAAAAACTACTGGAAAGACAACCCGGAAGCAGAAGTTTTCATTATGGGTGCTGGCGGTAGTGCAATTTCTATGTGCTCTTACTTCCTGCGTGATGAATTTGCAGGCAACTATCCTTCCAAAATAGTGGTTGCAAACCGCTCGCTGCCACGTTTGGATGAATTGAAAAAAATCAACGAAGAAATATTGAATACAAAAGGCCAAACCGTATGCGAGTACTACCTGACACCAGAGCCGGGACAGAATGACGAAGTGCTGTACAAAATGAACAAGGGCTCTTTGATTATCAATGCGACAGGCCTTGGCAAAGACCGCCCGGGCAGCCCACTGACAGACGATGCGAAATTCCCGGAAAATGCTTTGGTATGGGAAATTAATTATCGTGGCGACCTGCGCTTTATGCATCAGGCAGAAGAACAGCAAAAAGAGCGTAACCTACTGGTGGAAGATGGTTGGATGTACTTTATATATGGCTGGACACAAGTGATTGCAGAAGTGTTTGACCAACCAATTCAAGGCGAGCTGCTGCGAGAGCTGGATAAAATTGCTGCAAAGTTTAACCAGCGGTAAGCAAACAACAATATTAATAAGCGATATAATTGAAAGGAAACGAATACCATGAGCACAGGCAATGTGAACGGAAACCCAAACTTTGATTGGGAAAAAGGATTTGTAATTGATTTTGACCTTAAAACAGGTATGTCCAATAAAATGAAGACCACCAAAAGAACCTTGAGCGACATGAAAGATATGTTTGCTGATGATAAAGCGGTAGAGGCGGAGCTGGCCAAGGGTGACCCTGTGGTGTATGAATTCCACGAGATGGGCGCTCCCGAGCACCCGGGTGACCTAGCGTTTGGCATTAGCATTACATACCCCGGCAAAGTGGGCGACGAGTACTACATGACAAAAGGCCACTTCCACACAATATTGGACACAGCGGAAACTTATTACACGCTGGAAGGCGAAGGCTTTATGCTGATAGAAAATCCGGAAGGGGATTGGTCGGCACAGCCACTAAAGCCCGGCGAAATGGTATACGTACCGAAACGCTATGCGCATAGAACAGTAAACACAGGCACCACGCCCCTGCGTACCTTCTTTGTGTTCCGTGGCGATGCAGGGCACGACTACGGCACAATTGAGACAAAAGGCTATAGGCAGTTGATTGTGGAAAAAGACGGGAAACCCACTTGCGTGCCAAACCCGAAATGGAAATAATACCAGCATGACACCTGCGCGCCGGCGGAAAACCGGCGCGCATTGCATAGGAGATACTATATGAAAATATTGGTTACACCAACTTCTTTTTTGAAACCGGTGAACGCAATGGCAAAGCAGATGATAGAGGCGTTTGCAGACGAGGTAGTCTATAACGACACAGGCAAACCTCTGGCAGGGGATGCTCTGTTGGAGCGGCTGCAGGGCTGCGATGGCTACATTGCCGGTGTGGACTATATCACTGCGGAAGTGATAGAAAAGGCGCCTGCTTCACTAAAAGTGATTTCCCGCTATGGCGCGGGTGTGGATAGGGTAGACATTCCCGCATGTACGGCAAAGGGCATTCAAGTGACAAATACGCCGGGCACAAACTCTGTGGCTGTGGCAGAACTGGCTTTTGCACATATGCTGAACGCGGCCCGTAATATACCCATGTTGCACCAAAGTGTGGAACGTGGCGAATGGGTGCGAAGCGAGGGCATAGAACTTTGCGGAAAAATTTTGGGTATTGTGGGGATGGGCTCTATTGGCAAGAATCTTGCAACTCGTGCCATTGCCTTTGGCATGAAGGTGAGTGCATACGACCCTTATTTCGATGAAAAATTTGCTGCGGAACACGGCGTGACAAAAATGACACTGGATCAATTGCTGCAAACCAGTGAGTTTATATCTTTGCATGTGCCACTATCGGATGAGACAAAGCATATGATAGACGCGAAGCGCATAGAGAGCATGAAAGACGGCGCGTTTATTATAAATACTGCACGCGGTGGGCTGATAGACGAAGACGCAGCGGCAGCCGCTGTAAAATCTGGAAAGTTGGGTGGACTGGGGCTGGATGCTTTCGAGCAAGAGCCACTTGTGGATTCGCCGCTGAAGGGGCTGCCCAAGGTGATATTCACACCGCATACGGGAGCACACACAGCAGAGGCAGTGAAGGGCATGGGTGATATGTCTGTAACAAACTGTATTGAAGTGTTAAGCGGTAAGGACTGCAAATTTATTTTAAATAAGTAGGATTGAAAGAAGATACTATAAATTCTTTCATTTGATTTTGTGTCTTAAAGAAAGGACGATGCGTTATTATGAAAAAGCAAGAAGTACTGCAAAGGCTGAAGGACTGCGGCGTTGTGGCCGTGGTGCGTGGCGACAATGAAGAAATGGCAATGAAAACAATAGACAGTTGCATAGAGGGCGGTATTGTTGGCATAGAAATTACATTTACTGTGCCGGGTGCGCTGGGGCTGATTGAAAAGGTTTCCAAAAAATATAAGCCGGAAGAAGTGCTGGTGGGTGCTGGCACAGTTCTGGATCCGGAAACGGCACGTGCAGCAATACTAGCAGGTGCAAACTATGTAGTAAGCCCTTGCCTGAACGTGGAAACAGTGAAGCTGTGCCAACGGTATCAGGTGGCTTGCATGCCTGGGGCAATGACTATAAAAGAGGCTGTGGATTGCATGGAAGCGGGTGCGGATATTGTGAAAATATTCCCCGGAAATTTGTTTGGACCACAGATTATTAAAGCGATAAAAGGGCCGTTGCCATATTGCGAAATGATGCCAACCGGCGGCGTGAACGCAGCCAATGCGGCAGAGTGGATTAAAGCGGGCGCAGTGGCAGTGGGTGCAGGTGGAGATTTGACTGCAGGCGCAAAAACGGGCGACTATGAAAGCATAGTGCGCATTGGCAAAGAATTGGTTGCCGCGGTGAAGGCAGCACGAAAATAATACAAATTCCAAACCGCAAAACGCCAGCAAGCGTTGCGCGGATTAAAAACATATGGAACAACAAAAATACCCCGGCTTGATTGCTGGGGTATTTTTAGCTTTATACTATATTATAGTTGCTCTAGTGTTTGTTTCACTGCCAGCAGATTTTCGGGTGGCGTAAATTTGGGAACTTCGCAACCGGCAGCGCTGATGTAACGGATGTTACCTATTTTGGCACAATGCCGTACCGCATTGGCAACGCTTTCGGGCGTGCCTTGCAGTAGAATGTCCACCGGATCGTAATTGCCGGACAAACTGGTTTTCGCGCCACAAACCTCTGTTGCCTTGTCCAACGGAACCATCCAATCCACATCAAAAATATCTATAACATCTACAGGAATATGCTCTAAAAATGGTGTGGTATTGCCGCAAATATGCAGCTTGGTTTTGGCACCCATCTTTTGTATGGCGGAAAGCAATTTGCGCTCGTATTGGCAGGCAAGCTCTATATAAAGATGCGGGCCTGCTACAGAAGCAATGGCATCGCCTACGCCAATTACATCTGCACCAGCTTGTACCTGTGCCTGTGCATACAGAATGGCCTGCTCCAAGCAAAAATCCAAAAGTTCAATAGCAAAGGCATTGTCTTCCATCAGATCAATTAAAAAATCATTTACCCCGCGCAAATCCGCAGCTTCGGCAAAGCAGCCCTCTACCCAACCGAATATGGGGTAGTCATCCCCCAGTTCTTGCTTGTAGTACTGTATGGTTTGCACATTTTCGGACATGCGCTTTCCATCTTCGGGCTTTACAATTTGTAATTTTTTGATGTCGGACTTCTGTGGTATCAAAACCTGCTGGGGATAGGGCACGTCATCCGGCGGAAACACCACTTGTGTGCCTACATCATGCGCTTCCCGCATTGGGTCGGACATCACGGTAACACAGTCAATGCCATACTTTTGTGCGCAAACAATATTCCCCTGTGCCAGATGTTTGTAATTCTGGCAATACTCGGAATAGGAGACGCCAAGCTCCTTGGCGGCAAACTGCATCAGTATGTTTAAATTTGGTATTTTGTCGGTTGCGTCGCCATTGAAACGGGCGAATACTCTTTCTTTTGAATTCATGAAACCCTCCTGGACCTTTTTGCTTTAACGCATGGCCTCTTTAAAAATAATAGATTGATTTACGTACTCTTTCAGCATGTGTAGGCCGCCATATAACTGGGCATCTTCGCCAGATATGCTAAATTGCACATGAGGTTGAAACTGCTTTATTTTATTCAAATATTTAGTGAGAATGCGGAAAATATATTTGTTTTCCACAGATAAACTACCACCCAAAACAACAAACTCTGGATTGATGATAAGATTTAGATTGATGATAAGGCATGCCCACATGCGGATGGATTCATCCAGCAAAGCAACAATATCCTGGTCTCCTTGTTCGGCAGCTTCCTCCAGCAGTGCCAGCGTAAGTTTTTGGCTGGGTGCTTGGTGCAAAATAGAGCTTAATATGCTTGCGCGACCGTCTTTCATAACTTGTTCTACAGATTCGAACAGGTGCTGGATGCTGGCCATCTGCTCGTAGGAGCCAACTCCGCGGATGTAATCCTCTAGCGAAACGTTATGGTTGAACCATGTTTGCCCCACTTCGCCTGCATAATGCATGCCGCCTTTTAAAAGCTCGTTCTGATAGATGATGCCGGCGCCCACCCCCACCAAGTGCGTGAATACAACATAAATAAGACTGTTGGCAAAAGGATAGTGACGGGTTTTTTCGCCTACTGCGGAAAGCCAGGAAACGTTGTTTGCAATAATGGGAACATCCAGAACGTGCTCAGCATAATCAAAAAACTTTATATTATTCAACTGGTAAACATCTGGAACTGTGTAAACCGTTCGGTTGTCTTCGTTTACAGCACCGGGAATAGAGAAGCCAGCGGCTAAAATACGGCCTTTTTTGCGCTGTATAATTGTGTCAAACTTTTCTTTTAACGATTTTATGATAGAAAAAAAATCATCCAGCGTATCTTGATCCGTATAATTGATACAAACTTTTTTTAGAATTGCACCACTGAGATCTGCCAGATAACCACATATCATTTTGTTTGTGACATAATAATGAACCAGAAAACCATATTCCCTGTTGAAGGTATAAAGATCTGGATTTCTGCCCTTGTTTGTTTTTACTTTTCCTTGAAAGGAAATAAGGTCTTTATCACGAAACTCTTTAAACACTCTGCTTACTGTGGCAGCGCTTAAATGGGTGCGTTCAGAAACTACAGAAGCGGAAATCTCGTCATATTCCATCAGTTGGTGAAGTATCTGTAACTTGTTTTGTTCTCTTTCTGTTAAAATATATTGTTCCAAATTTTGCTCTCTCGCTGCTGCGCCCTTTCGGTTTGCGTATGGTATTTTTTATAGGCAATCCATTGCCTCAAGCAATCTATTATACCATATTAGCATGGCTTTATGTAAGGGCAGCCACTATAAATATATACCAATCCCATTTAAAAATGCTTGCATTTTTTATCCGCAAGGGATACTTCGTAATAGCGCGAAGTGCGTTTGGAACGGCATAAGTATTACATATTTAATAGACGCATCTTATTAATGCGTATTGATTTTAATCCTTTCGCCCGAAACTGTCAATATTCTTGCAATAAATGGCTGTACAATAAATGGCGTGTCACTAAACAATGCAGTTTAGGCATTCAATGCGAATTTGTTGGCAA
Source organism: uncultured Christensenella sp. (assembly GCA_964592125.1). Classification (GTDB taxonomy): domain Bacteria; phylum Bacillota; class Clostridia; order Christensenellales; family Christensenellaceae; genus UBA5399. Next base: position 1,197 of record CAZQBV010000012.1, on the reverse strand, counting down.
TTATGGCAACACCGCACAAACCGCGCACGTCGCCATCACTAGTCTTTTTGCGTGATACTGCGTCCAAAATGCTCGAAATAGCGCTGCTATTCTTGCGCTTTTGTCCTTGTTTCACACAAAAATCCTTCGCGATGCCAACGACTCGATTTCTGTGCGGTATCGCCTTAGAAACGAGTGTTTTGGGTAGTTTGTGTGGCAATGCAATAGAAAATATGATAGGATGAAAGAAAGAACCTATTATTTTTATTTCTGGAAACGGAGGTATACTATGTACTGCCAAAATTGTGGAAAAGAACTACAGGAAGGTGAAGTGTGCAACTGCCAGAACAATGCAACTGGCATGGACATACAAAATCAAGTACAGGAAACCCCGCCGATGGCGGAGCAGCAGGCACCAGAACAACCGCAACAAGGCCAACCATCGGTGCCACCCCAGCAAGCACCTTGGAATGGGCTGGCCATTGCAGGTTTCGTAGTGTCGTTACTATCCATCTTTTGGAACCCCGCGTTAATTATTAGCATTCTGGGTATTATACTATCCAGTGTGGGGCTGAAACAAATTAACGAAACAGGCGCTCAAGGCAAAGGGTTTGCCATTGCAGGCCTAGTGATAGGCGTGGTGCGGCTGGTTATCACCATTATAATTATGATTGTTGTAGCGGCAGCCGTTACAGCCTGTGTGGGAACTTTGGGTGCGCTGATGTAGCTAGGGCAGCGCAATTAACCCGGAATATGTGACTGTGTTTTCGCCATTGATATAGTTTAGACCCGCCAATGCACATAATTCCGATACATTTATGCCACAGGCTTCCACGGGAATGGTACATTTTTCTGGAAAGCGGCAGGGTGCATCGGGGTATGTGCATTTTTCGCATATGTGGCAGTGCCCCGCGCCCAGAACCAATATGCCATCGCCTTGTAGCTCTTCTTTTAGGCCAGTGGCAATTTTGGCAAATTCCGCTGCGCTGGCAGTCATATTCTCAAAATCGAAAGAATCTTCCAGCTGACCGATGTATTGGAATACCACACCTTCTTTATGGCGGGAAACCAGTTCTATCAGTTTATCCACCTCGCCACAACCGGGTGGGCATCCCCAGTTTGTTGCATAAGCGCCGCAGCTGTTCATAGAGCACATTTCGCGTAGTGATGGATAAAGCTTCATATCCACAATACGAACGGGTGCAGCGTGGGTGGCAC